>JAGOQT010000451.1 GCA_018007255.1 Phycisphaerae bacterium
CTCCTCCGTGCTCCCGGTCCACGCCCGCCATGATCCGCAGCAGGGAGGACTTGCCCGCCCCGTTCAGACCCAGGATGCCGATCTTGGCCCCATAGAAATAGGACAGGGAGATGTCCTTGAGCACCACCTTGCCGTGGTACGACTTGCTCACCCGCATCATCGAGAAGATGATCTTCTCTGCGCCGTTGCCCATCGAAGCACTCCGCCCATGAATGAACCCGATCCACCCCTCCGAGACCCGGTTTCCGTCCCAGCACGTGTCCCCACCCCGTTCATCGGGCAGCACTATAGCGTCCGTGCGGGTGCAGGGCAAGAGAGGACTCGCCGGTCCGCGGCCCTTGGCGGCCGGCGGTCTCCTGTGGTATAGTGAGGCCCCAATCCTGTGTCTTTGGGAAGTGGACTCGACAATCGGGAGTGATCGCATGAAGAGGATCGACAAGAAGATCACGTTCGGCGTGATCGTCGGCACGCGGGGCTTCTTCAATCCCAAACTGGCCCAGGCCGGACGCAGGCAACTGGAAAGGCAGCTCAAGAAGCTGGGCTATGACCACGTGATCCTGCCTGCTGCGGCCACGGAGCACGGCGCGATCGAGACCTATGCCCACGCCAAGCAGTGCGCCCAGCTCTTCCAGAGCCGCAGGCAGGACATCGATGGCGTCATCGTGGTCCTGCCGAACTTCGGGGACGAGCTGGGGGTGGTGCAGACCCTGGACCTCGCGCGGCTCCATGTGCCGGTCCTGGTCCAGGCCTGCAACGACACGCTCGATGCGCTGGACGTGTCCGCCAGGCGGGACGCCTTCTGCGGCAAGATCTCGGTGTGCAACAACCTGGTCCAGTACGGCATCCCCTTCACGGACACCACGGAGCACACCTGCGACATCGACAGCCAGGTCTTTGCCCAGGACCTGGATCGCTTTGCCCGGGTCTGCAGGGTCGTCCGGGGCCTTCGCACAGCGAGGATCGGCCAGATCGGGACCAGGCCCGCGGCCTTCCAGACCGTTCGGTTCAGCGAGAAGCTCTTCCAGGACTCCGGGATCACGGTGATCCCCGTGGACCTGTCCGACCTCTTCGCCGCCGCCCAGGCACTCGACGACAAGGCCGCAGGCGTCAGGCGCAAGATCTCCGAGATCCGGGCCTATGGGGACATCCCCGCCGAGGTCTCCAAGGAACAGGTCGCCCGGCAGGCCAGGCTCTCCGTGGCCCTGGACCAGTGGATGGAGGCGAACGAGTGCGACGCCAGTGCGGTCCAGTGCTGGAACTCGGTCCAGAACAACTACGGGTGTGCGGCCTGCCTGTCCATGAGCCTCATGGGCGAGCACCACAGGCCCAGCGCGTGCGAGGTGGACGTGGCAGGGGCCGTGTCCATGTACGCGCTGCTCCTGGCCTCGGGCCAGGCCCCGGGCTTCCTGGACTGGAACAACAACTACGGCCTGGAGAAGGACAAGTGCGCGTGCACCCATTGCAGCAACCTCCCCAAGGCCTTCGTGGGGCGCGGCGTCGAGATCTCGCCCCTGGACCTCCTGGGAGAGACCCTGGGCAGGGCCAAGTGCTTCGGGGCGATCAAGGGGCACGTGGCCCCTGGAGACATGACCTACTTCCGTGTCTCCACGGACGATTCGATGGGGTCCATCAAGACGTATCTGGGAGAGGGCCGGTTCACGGACGACCCGTTTGACATGGACGGAGGGATCGCCGTGTGCAAGGTGGATCGCCTGCGGGACCTGCTGGCCTACATCTGCCGGAACGGTTTCGAGCACCATGTGGCCATGACCCGAACGTATTGCGCGGACGTCCTGGAGGAGGCCGTGTCCAGGTATCTTGGGTGGGACCTCTACAGGCACGCATGACCGACCACGAGCTCAGAATCAAGTCGATCCAGTACAGGATGCGCCTACTCCGTGCCATCCACCAGGCCAAGGCAGGGCACACGGGCGGGAGCCTGTCCTGCGTGGACATCCTGAACGTCCTGTACAACCGCGTGCTCCGTGTGGGCCCGCAGACCGTCCACGACCCGGGCCGCGACCGGTATGTCCAGAGCAAGGGCCACTCCGTGGAGGCCCTGTACGTGGTGCTCGCGGACAGGGGCTTCTTCCCGGAGTCCGACCTGGAGACCCTGTGCCGATACGGCTCGCCCTACGTGGGCCACCCCACGCGCAAGATCCCCGGCATCGAGCACAACACCGGTGCACTGGGGCACGGCCTGGCCTTCAGTGTGGGCGTGGCCCTGGGGGCCAAGAAGGACCGGGCCGCGTATCGGGTCTTCACGCTCCTGGGGGACGGCGAGCTGGCCGAGGGCTCCAACTGGGAGTCCATGCTGGCCGCTGCCCACTACCGGCTGGACAACCTGACCGCCATCGTGGACCGCAACGGACTGCAGATCTCGGGCCGCACAGAGGAGGTCTGCGGGCTCGAGCCCCTGGCAGACAAGTTCAGGGCCTTCGGCTGGGCCGTGCGGGACGTGGACGGCCATGATGTCACGGCCCTGGCCGATGCCCTGGAGGCCGTCCCGTTTGAGCCGGGAAGGCCCAGCGTGGTGATTGCCAGGACCGTCAAGGGCAGGGGGGTCCGC
>JAGOQT010000101.1 GCA_018007255.1 Phycisphaerae bacterium
GGGCGTCTCCCGCCATGGCCGGCCGGTTTCTAGGGACCGACACCCGGCCCCTGAGCCAGATCCTCGCCGCGGACCGGGCCGCGCTGGAGTCGCTGGGTCTCACCCCGGAGCGGCTTGCAGAGAGGAAGCAGGGCCTGACCGACCGGGCCAGGGCCGCACTCGGGACCGAGGTCGTGATCGACAATCGCCTGGCGGTCTCGTGCGAGGAATGGAAGGGCCTGGTGGTCTGCCCCTGGCCGCACGGGGGCAGGTTCGACAAGCGGATCACCATGGTCCGAAGGATGGACACGGGCCAGACCTGCTCCTGGACCGACCTCCACATCCACCTGATCGCAGAGCACGGGTTCTTCGAGGGCAAGGGCGCGGCCTTCCGCCTGGAGCCGGCCGATCTGGCCCGAATCCTGTTCGACCCCGCCTGAAGTCACTCGGTCGGGAGGGTCGCCAGGTTCTGGGCAGCCTGATGGGCCAGGGAGGATTCCGGATAGAGCGTGATGACCTCGGTCAGCGTGGCCCTGGCCTCCCTCAAAAGGACCTTCTTGGATGGCGCATCCGTCTGGCCCTGATACAGCCGGATCTTCAGCCGGGCCAGCTCGTACAGGGCCTCCTTGCCTCCGTCCGCATCTCGGTACTGCCGGTGGATCGCCAGGAGTCGCTCCGCGCAGACCTGCACGTCCTCCAACGCCTTGGCTTGGGCGACCAGCACATTGTCCCGCAGGGGGTCGTCCACGGGCATGGCCGCAAGCAGGGCCTCCAGCTCGGCACCATACTCCAGCGTGTGCGGGTCGAGCATCACGAACCGGGCCAGCCGGGCCTCGGACTCCGGGTCATCACGCCGGTTTTCCGCCCCGATCAGGCCGCAGAGTCGATCCAGCCGCTGCTGCAGGTCGCGGAGCCGGTTCTCCGTCAGGATGGACTGGGCCGGCGGATGGAACAGCCGCATCGGGTCCGCCTTGTCCTGGAGAACGACCTGATCCAGCCGGTCCTTCAGGAGGCGCCCCGCCTCCCGGGCCAGATTCTCGGCCAATTCGACGTGACCCTGACCGGCCCAGTGTCGGGCGATCCTCCAGCGGGCCTCGAGGGATTCCGGGCTGAGGCTGAACCGGACGTAGAGCTGGTACCAGATCAACCGTGACCGCTCCTGCGGATGGTCGTGGTAGAAGCGAAGAACCTCCTCTCGCTCCAACATCGCGACGTCCACGGAGTACTCGCTCAGCATGGCCTTGTCGTACAAGGCCACGGCCATGCGGGGGCCGGTCGCCCGTCGGTCGAGCATCTTCTTGTGCAGGACCCGCGGCATCCACCACGGCCTCGTCGGACTGATGAATCGGTCGTACTGGCTGTTGAGCCAGCGACGTTTCTCCTGGAAGTTCAGCTCCCTGGGGACCCGGAACCAGCTCGGCCAGCGGTCCACCCGCAGATGATCCTGGATCTCCTTCTTCAACCTCTGGCGAAGGGGAATCGGCTCCGTCGGGTAGAAGAACCCGGCCAGGTCTCGGCGAGTCGCCGGATCCGTGATGGCCGCATCCAGCGGCTCCGTGATCCGGTGCTCGCGAAACTCCGCGATCTGCTCCGGATCGTTGCGAACCACATGGAGCTGGTAGGCCAGTTCGTCCAGCCCGATGGTGGTCTCAAATACGATCCAGGTCATCCCAAATAGGGCGGCCAGGGTCCAGACCAGGACCCCGGGCTTGTACCGCGTGAAATGCCCCACACTCAGGGCCGCTCCGGCCAGGGCCAGGCCGATCAGCCACGCGCAGACCCACGGTGCGAAAGACAGGCCCCACTGGACGGGCTCCATCCCCCGAGCTGCCCCAAAGAGCCCCCAGTAGACGACCTGGGGGGCCATGCACAGGACCACGGCGATGATCCGCGAGCGGAACCGAAGGGGCCGGCACGCCACCCCGACACAACTGATCACCAGGCTCACCGCCAGACCGGGCAGGTTGGCCAGCAACAGGACCGCCAGGATCAACGGGATGCTGTGCGGGAAGCTCAACAGCTGGGCCACAAGGATGGGACCCACAGCCAGTCCTCCCATGAGCAGTCCCAGGACGACGATCTGCCAGGGGTACTCGAAGATGCTCATCCCGCCCGTGGTGAGGCGACCCAGGTTCCAGGTCTCGACCGACAGAACCTGGTGCACCCCCGGCGAGAGGAGGGTCCCCGTGGTGAGCTTGGACCAGAGCAGACAATGCAGCCCGAAGACGACGACCGTGGCCAGCCAGAAGGCCTGGACATGGGGGTGGCTGTAGTGGAGGGTGGGCCCCACGGCCAGGAACGACTTGGCCGTTGTGGAGGCCTTCTCCACCTCCGTACCGTGGATGTCCAAGCCTGGATTCATCGTGGCCCCACAGACGATCGCACCCCCGTTCCGCATGGGCCCATGTGCACGCGGACCGGACGGGGTCTGCCTCAGGTCCCCTCGCCGCTGTTGGCCAGATACTCCACCTGCTCCGCGGTGAGGGTGTCCATGCTCAGACCCATGGTCTTGAGCTTGAGCCGGCAGACCTCCTGCTCGATCTCCGCGGGCACGTCGTGCACAGTCACTTCCATCGCACCGCGATGCCGAATCACATACTCGGCCTGCAGGGCCTGCGTGGCGAAGCTCATGTCCATCACACACGCAGGATGACCTTCGGCTGCGGCCAGATTGACCAGGCGGCCCTCGGCCAGCAGGTAGATCCGCTTGCCGCTGCGGAGGACGTATTCATCCACGCAGCGACGGACCTGGCGGTTCACCTTCTTGCTCAGTGCCTTCAGCGCCGGGATGTCGATCTCCACGTCAAAGTGCCCGCTGTTGGCCACCATGGCCCGGTCCTTCATCCTCCGGATGTGCTCCGCCCGGATCACGTGCTTGTTGCCGGTCAGGGTCACAAAGACGTCGCCGATCGCAGCCGCCTCCCGCATGGGCATGACCTGGAATCCATCCATGGCCGCCTCCAGGGCCCGGATGGGATTGACCTCGGTGACGGTCACCAAGGCGCCCATGCCCCGGGCCCTCATGGCGAAACCCCGGCCGCACCACCCATACCCCGCCACCACCACCCTGGACCCGGCCAGCAGCAGATCCGTCGCCCGGATGATCCCGTCCACGGTCGACTGGCCGGTCCCATACCGGTTGTCGAAGAGGTGCTTGCTGTCCGCGTCGTTGACGGCCACGACCGGGAACTGGAGCAGGCCCTTGGCCGCCATGGCGCGAAGCCGGATGACGCCGGTCGTCGTCTCCTCCATGCTCGCGATCACGCGATGGGCGTCGGCCTTGCGACGGGTGTGCAGCTCGTGCACCAGGTCCGCGCCGTCGTCCAGGGTGATTCTGGGCTCGTGGTCGATGGCTGCGTGGATGTGCTGGTAGTAGGTCGCACGGTTCTCCGCCCGGACTGCAAAGACCGGGATCTTGAAGTCCTTGACCAGGGACGCGGCCGCATCGTCCTGGGTGCTCAGGGGATTGGACGCGCACAAGACCACCTCAGCCCCACCCGCCTTGAGGCATCGCATCAGATTGGCGGTCTCGGCCGTGACATGCAGGCACGCCGAGACGCGCACGCCGGCCAACGGACGCGCCTTCTCAAAACGCCTGCGGATCGCAGCCAGAACGGGCATGTCGTTGTCGGCCCAGAGGATCCGCTTCTTCCCCGCAGCCGCAAGCCGCAGGTCCGCCACATGGTGTCTCATCAGACAACCCTTCCATAGAGAATCCAGAAGGGAGTCATTGTAGCGCACCACGATGATCCTGGCAAGCCTCTTGCCCGGGCCTGCTGCCTGCTGCCGTGGACCGGCCGGGACCCGCAGGGAAGGATGCGGCTAACCGCCCCGCTCGTACAGGTTGATCGGCATCCTGCCGGCCGCCCCACCCTGGTAGTCGTACGGCATGCCCCGCCCTGCCCCGCCCATGGTTTGGTCGGCCCACCCACGGGGCGGCTCGATCTCCATGCCCACCGACCTCTTGATGGTCCCAAAGGCGACGGACTGCTCCCTGGACCAGTTCTGTGTCCCGATCGGCATTCGCTGGATGTCCGACCCGTCCGAGGTGGTCAGCATCTCGTAGTAGGGCTGCGCACGGAGGCGATTGTCCCCCGCCCATCCGTCCACCTGCTCCACCGACACAAGGACCACGCCCGTGCTGTAGTCAATCTCCGCAGGCTTGAAGACCTGTTCTTCGGTCTGCATCGGGCCCAGTCCGGGCAGGGCCAGAGTCACCGGGGTGCGGGACCGCGGCTGGTCGCTCTTGGACTCCACCACCCGTCCGATGACCTCGCCCGGGCGGACGCTGAAGTCCTGGGTCCGCCAGTGGCCCAGGAGGAATCGGCAGACCTCGACCCCCACCGCACCTGTGTTCTCCTGGAAATCCTTGGCGAAGAGATACTGCCTGGCCGGGATCTCCACCACAGGGGTCTCATCCGAGAACTCGCTCCAGAGGACCATCTGATCCTTGCCCTGGCCGTGGTCGGAGCCGGCCAAGGGGTTCAGCACCCCCAGGCGGATCCGGTACTGGTACCGGGCGTCCGGTTCCACGGTATCGTCGTGGGACCAGAACACCACCTCCTTCAGCTTGGACCAGTCGGTCAAGGGCGTCAGCCGGATCTGCTCGAACTTGAGGTAGACCTGGGTCAGCCCCATCTGCCCCTCTGCCCCGGCCATGCCCATCAGGGCCGGATCCTGCCCGTAGGGATCAAGCTGACCCGCGCCGGCCCTGGCCCCACTCCGCCTTGCGCCGCGCATCCCCTCCCCTGCCCCTCCCATGGGATCCGTACGCGCGTCATACCGTCCGCCGGTCCTTGCCCCGGCGCGGCCTGTCCTGGGATCCACGCCCGTAGCCCCCCTGCCCCTGAGTCCCCCGCGACCCACGCCCAGGTCCGGCGTCATGCCCGGTGCAGCCTCGGTCGGCACGCCTCGACGGCCGCCGCGGGTCGCGTCTTGTTGGGCGCTCCGCTCTTGTTGGGCCTGTCTCTGTTCGTCTCTCTTCTGCTTGGTCCACTCCTCGATGAACTCGCCGTGCAGGCTGGGCGGAAGCCACTCCTCGTAGGCCGATGCGATCTGGTAGGCCGGGGGCTGCAGGAGGTCACACAGGACCTGAGGATTGGTGAACTGGATCCGACGGACCTGGACGCCGCCCCCTATTCCAGCGCCCCCATCCGACAACTTCAGACTCTCGCGACGAGCCTCCACCCGACTCCGGGGGACCTCCTTCCATTCGCTCCACTGGCCCCCCTCCAGGGCCCTGCGCCTCTGCAGTTGGACGGCTGCAAAGACCGGTTCGGCCAGAGCCGCGTCGGGTCCGGTCGCCTCGAGGTCGTCCTCGAGAAAGCTATCGCGGAACTCGGACACGAGCCGGGCCACGTCCACCTTGGCCTCCACGGTGACGAGGTCCAGGTCCTGGATTTCGCTGGTGCTCTGCTGGTACGGGTTCTCCTCCGTGACCGGCGAGGTCGGGACATAGGCCGCGGCCCGGATATGTGCAACCTTGACGTCCTGGACCTCCCCTATTTCCGGCAGCACAATGTCCCGGCCCTGGATCTTGGACGGCGAGGGCTGGCCTGCGAGGGTACGAGGCAGCAGAGGAATCTTGTGATCCAGGTGGCCCAAGGGGTCGGCGAACAGACCCTGGAATCCCTCCTTAAGAGGCGCCCGAATACCCACCCGGACGGGGTCGTTTACGTCCAGGACACCCGTCAGCTTGGATTGATACAGCGGCTGGGGCTGGGGCGGCCGGTTCAGGCCCTCCTCCACATCCTTGGCCACACGGCTCACCTGGGCGTCGATGGTCCCGGGGGAGTAGGCCCTGTTCTTGTACGTCACCCGGTTGGGACTGAGCACGACCTGGGTCACCAGGAGATACAGGGCAACCACGCCGGCTATGCACAGCACCAGCTTCTCGACATGAGCCTCTAAGAACTGCCCCACTTGGGCAAGCCAGTTTCGCATAACAATCCTCGTCCAGATCTGTGGCGACTGCCCTACATGACCGGCGTGGCCTGCGCGGCCGCACTGTCCAGGACCTTCTTGACGGCATCGGGGAGGAGGGACTCATACCCCGGCCTGTCGAAGAGGTACTCACAGACCAGGTCCAACTCCACCACGGCATCGGGTCCGTACCGGTACAACTGGTGAGACACCCCTATGCTCGGGTCCATACCCATCCCCAGGCCGCCGACATACCCGTACTGGTACTGCCCCCCCATCAGGTCCCCCTGGGAGGCACTGGCCGCATCCACGGCCCGAACAGTGCTTTCCAGCACCGTGATCTGATTGTGGCTGAAGGTCTGCGGCGCCTGCTGGCCGTCCGCACCCAAGAAACGGTGCTCCTTGCTGCTGCACAGGGCCCTCATCACGTCCATCACCGCCCCTGCCCTGACCACGAAGGCCACGTTGAAGTGGAGGACGTTGACTTCTCCTGCGCTGACCCGTCCGGTACACGGGGCAGCCAGGCGCCCTTGGGACGGCAACACATACTGGGGTCTGGGCTCGGTCTGGTTCCCGTCCGCGCCGGCGACCCCGCCGTACCTGCCCCCTCCACCGGCCATCATGGGGCGGGAGAATCCCACGCGGATCAGGCGTTTCACGGGTGCCTCCAGGACATGGGCGGCACCGGCATTGCACTGGCCGATCGTGCCCAGCACGTCCTCGATGGCCCAGTAGCCCAACTGCCAGTACCAGCAGTCCGTAACCGACTCATTCGAGTCCACGTAGCTGTAGTCGGTCCAAAAGCTGTACCCCGCCACGCTCGCGGGATTCACATAGACCCCCGCGCCCTTGGCCCTCTCCAGGCACACCGCATTGACGATCTGGGCGATGACCCGGCTGGACTCGTCGACCACCCCGGGCGCGGCCTGCCTGCCACCGATCTCCCTCCTGCCTCCGCCCCCAAGCGACACCCTGCCCCCCCCTCCGCCGAGCCCGTACGCGTATGCCGAATCCGCCGTCGCGCCTTGGCCTTGGATGGCCTGGATGTGGGACAACAGCTCCGACTCTGCAGGGGCGTCATGGCCCTTCAAGTCCTGGATCCCCTGGTCGATGCCGGCCCTGAATCGCTTGCCGAACTCCTCGAAGATGAACACCGAGGTATCCGTGGGGGAGGGGAAGATCCTGTAGCTGAGCAGTTCCCTCTGCGACGTCTGCCTGGCCATCCGCTCAATCCGGTTCGCGTCTTCGGCGTAGGCCTGCTGGTACTTCCGCTCCTCCAGATACTGGTCCCTCGAGAGGGGGACCTCCAGCATACGGTCCAGGGTGCTGGCACGACTGAGGCTCTCGGTCTTGATCTTCTCTCTGAGCCACCTGCTGAGAAGGGCTGTGGGCACGAACAGCAGCGCGGCTACGAGCACAAGGAGCAAGGGAACCACCAGATTCATGTAGTTCCGCAGGGCCGCGAGCTTGCCCCACAACCCCTTCCAGTCAATGTTCTTCAGATCGATGTTGATGCTCATCTGCGTTCACCCGCCCTTGTCACGGTCATTCCGGCAAGACTCCGCCCGCGGGCGCCGCCTGGGGCGGCTGTCCGTAGGTGCTCGCCGCCGCAGCCGCATCCATTGCAGGCGCGGCCACGGCCGGGGCATCCTTCCAAGCCAGCTTGAACTTCAAGACAAACCACCAGTCGTTGTCCTCCACGGTCTCTCTTGCCGCGCGGGCCAACGTCGATCTGGCCCCTTCCCTTGCGACGCGCACCCGGCTGATCACCTCCTGGGTCATGGGATCGACCAGGACCTGTTCATTCGGATTCTGGACCCCAGTCCCGGCTTCCGGTGCCCGGGGCACACCGATCCCCCTGGGCATCCTCTGGGTGTTCGGGTCCACGGGCCCCTTGTCGATCTCGAAATGGGAGGCCTTGCCCTTGTCGAGCAGGACGAACGGGCTCGCGGGATCCGCGGACTGCAGATTGAGCAGACGGGTCACCAGCCCCCACTTCTCCGGCTGCTTGTCCACGCCGGCCGGATCCAGGAGATCCCCGATGTCCCGGTAGGGACTGTACCCCTCCAGGGTCACGACAAACCCCGATGGGGGCGCGGTGGGGACCTCCCCGGCCGCCGCCTCCACGGGCTCCGGCGTGGGCTCCAACTGCATCGTCACGGGCGCCTCGGCCCTGGCATCCGGAGCATAGGCCGGACCCTGCACGTTGCCGTACCCGGGCATGGCGCCGGGCTGCATCCAATCCACCTCACTGAACTGGGTGGCGACCAGGTCCTCGGCGTAACGAATCGAGCAACTCGTGATGAAGATCTGTTTGCGGTCCTTGCGCCGGGTGGACTTGACCGTGTCCAGATCACCCGCAGCGAAGGCCTCGTAGAGCTTGGCCTGGGCAGGGTTGTTCCGGGCGTTGGGCAGGGCCGAGAGCACGGTCTGGTACACCAGGGGGATCGTGTCACGGTACACGAACCGCTCAAAGACCTTGCGGATCCGGCTCTGCAGCTCGACACTCTTGGCCTTCTCGTCCTCCAGTTGTCGCTGGGACTCGTTGACCCTGTCCACCGCGCCGGCGATCTGCATGCGGACCGCCTGGTTGCGGCCGTAGCTGGCGTTGTCCAGGGCCACTCGGCCCAGGGCCAGCAGGGAGACCAGGAGGAGAAGTCCCGCTGCGGCGTAGAAGTACTTGGTCTTCTCGGCCCAGGCGATGGATCGGGCAATCGACTTGGGCAGCAGGTTGCTCTGGATCTTGGAGATCCCCTCGCCCTGCACCGCCAGACCGTAGACCACGGCCAGCTCGGGCACGGCCTCGTGGAACTTGGCCGCCGACACCCCGGACGACAGGGCCAGTCGCTTGAACGCGTCGGGCCGCTCCACGGGGATCTGGAGGGATTGCTGGAGGTACTTGAGCAGACCCCGCAGGCGGGTGCCGCCGCCCATGGCGACGATCCGCGAGACGCGGACATTGGGGTTGGCGTTCGTATAGAAGCCCAGCGACTTCTGAACCTCGCCGACCAGGTCCGTGAACACGGGCTTCATGGCCTGGAGGATCTGGCGGGCATACTTGCTGACCGCGGCCGTGCGCTTGAGTTTCTCGGCCTTCTCGAAGTTGATCTTGAAGGCATCGGCGATGGCCTGGGTGAAGGCGTTGCCCCCGATCAGGATACACCGCTGCCACACCCCCGACTTCGTGCACGCCACGAGGTCGGTGATCTCGGCCCCGATGTTGAGGACCACCACGGCCCGGTCGTCCGACGAGACCAGGTCCGGGCGGTCGTACAGGAGCCAGTTGTACAGGGCCATGGGGGCCATCTGGACGGTCGCCACGGACAGGTCCTCGTGGCCGTACCGGTCCATCTCCTCGGTGACGATCTCGTTCTTGATGGCAAAGAGCCCGACCCGCTTGTCCGTGCTTGCGGGGTCGCCCATGAGCTGCCAATCCCACTGCACCTCGTTGATGTCGAAGGGGATCTGCTGCATGGCCTCGAACCGGACGATCTCCGGGATCTTCTTGGCCTCGACGGGGGGGAGATTCACGAAACGGGCGAAGCTGTTCTGGCCCGGGACCGAGACGATGACCTGCTCATCCGAGATCCCGCTCCGCTGAACGAACTGCCGGAGGGCGAGGGCAATCATCTCCTCCTTCTCGACCGCCGTGATCCCCTTGCCGGAGAGGATCTTGGCATGGGGAATGACCTCGAAGCCGGTCACCTGAGCCGCCTCGCCCGAGAGGGACAGGCGCAGGGCCTTCAACGAGCTGCTCCCCAAGTCCAACGCCCACACCGCATCCGACGCCATGCTCAAACCTCCCACCTTCGGAACTGCACGCCGCACGGTGAACCTTGCCACATCCGTCCGGTGAGCATATGATTATACCATACCATGAAGCCTTTTTCCATAAGGTCCCCAGGGTGCAGGGTCCACCCGCACAAGGGACACCGGGTCCGCCGGTTCCTGGAGGATCGCGCCGTGAGGGTCCGTAGGCAACCGGGCCGAGCCCGCGCGAGGCCCAGGGTATGCGACCCTCCCCTTGCCGGTCTGGAAGGCAACGACAGGCCACCCCATCCGAGTACCCCCATTAGACCACACCGCGGCCCCCAAATCAAGCCTTTGGGCGGCCAGGACCCGGCCAACCCGCTACATCTCCGCGCCGGACAGCGGAATCGGAGCCGGATTCCACGCCGCCTGGAGATCGAGCCCCCGTGCCGGGGAGTCTGCAGGGGCCCTGAGAGAACGGAGCCCCACACAGATGCATGAGCTGCGAGCCCTGCCTGCCCCCATCCTGGACCGACCCGAGTTCCGCTACTGCCCCAAGTGCGGGTCCGGCGACGTGGTCCGGCCTGTGGCCGGGAGGCTCGTGTGCAGGGCCTGCGGCTTTGAGTTCTACTTCAATGCAGCCACGGCCGTGGCCGCCTTGATCGTCGACGATCAAGCTCGGCTCCTGGTCACGACCCGCGCCAAAGACCCGGCCAGGGGGGCCCTGGACCTGCCAGGGGGATTCGTGGACCTGGGCGAGTCCGCGGAGCAGGCCCTGGCCAGGGAGATCCGGGAGGAGGTTGGGCTGGACCTGACCTCCGCGGTGTACCTGTGCTCGGAGCCCAACACCTACCCGTACAAGGGCGTGGTGTACAAGACCGTGGACATGGCCTTCATCTGCCGCGTGAGAGAGCCGCACAAGGCCAAGGCTGCGGACGACGTGGCCGCGACCCGCTGGTGCGTGCCCGCAGAGATCAACCCCACGCGATTCGCCTTCGACTCCATCCGCAGGGTGTTTGCACGATTCGCCGCCCGGGGCTGACCCCGGAGGCACGCCCCCGTTCATCGCCCCCGCCGCTGCGGGGCCCTGACCCGCACCCGGGTGGCCGGGGGTCTCGACGCGGCCGGCCGGCCTGGATGGGTCAGAGACTCGAATGTCGGATCGCTGTCCAACCCGAGCACGGCCACCAGTTGGCCATACCCCTGATCGAACTGCCGGCACCCTGCCCGGACCGAATCCGCATCCCTGGCCCCAACGGCCCGGATGATCGAATCGACCTGTTCCGCCATCCCCACGATGACGGCCCGGGCCCCAGTGGACTCGGCCTGTGTCTGTGCCAGCACGGCCACGGCCCGTGCCAGGGACCCTGGCGCCATGGACCATGCCTGAGGAGGGCTGCCGTCGTCAGGCCAGGACGGCGTAGGACCGGCGATGGAGGCGGAGTCCAGCTGCTGGGCCAGGATGCGAAGAGGGGCCACCATCTCATCCGCCTGCCTCCAGTCGCCGCGCACCACCTTGGGTGCCCACTGGTCCGTGATCATGCGGGTACACAGACCCAACTGCCTGACTGTAGAGCAGGCCATGGCCTGCGTCGGACCCTCGCCCAGATATCCGGGACCACCCTCCACAGCACCAGACCCCCACACCGCGTCCTGCTGCCAGAAACCCTGCAGCGCCTCTGTCCATGCCGGGAACCTCTCCTCCACAGGCCCTGCCAAGGCAACGACCTGCCTGACCTGGTCCGGGGCAAGGGCCTCGGTGAACACCACCACCAGCGGCAACCAGGACGACCCGGCGGTCACCGCCCTCGAAAACGGTGGCTGGGTC
>JAGOQT010000102.1 GCA_018007255.1 Phycisphaerae bacterium
GGCGGCCCAGTACGTGAGGCTGACGGTCAAGAGCAGCTACGGGAGTATGGGCTATTACGGTCTGAGCGAGGTCCGTTTCCTGGCCATCCCGACCTTTGCCCGGCAGGCCCAGCCCGAATCGGGTTCGACGCAGGTGGATCCGGAGGTGGTCCTGAGTTGGCGTTCGGGCCGTGATGCGGTCTCGCATGAGGTGTACCTGCGTGCGGACCGTCAGGCGGTGGAGGGGGGCACGGCCCTGGTGGGCACGGTCAGCGAGAACCGGTATGCAGCCGAGGGGCTCGAGCTTGGGACCACGTACTACTGGAAGGTGAACGAGGTGAACACGGCCGAGCCCGTTCCGGTGTGGGAAGGGGACGTGTGGGAGTTCCGCACACAGGAGTTCTATCTTGTGGATGGGTTTGAGGGGTACAACGACAACAAGGACGCGGGGACGGTGATCTGGCAGGTGTGGAAGGATGGGTATGAGACCATGGACAACGGGTCTGTGGTAGGTCACGATGAGCCGCCGTATGCGGAGCGGGATATCGTACGCAGCGGCAGGCAGTCGATGCAGTTCGCGTACAACAATGGGGGTACCGTGGAGCGTTCTGAGGCGGTACGGCAGTTGGATCCGCCTGAGGACTGGACGCGTGGCGGTGCCAAGTCGCTGGTGTTGTACTTCTACGGTGTTCCGGAGAACACGTGGGGTCGGCCGTATGTGCGGATCAACGGCGTCACGGTTGTCTATGGGGGGGACCCGGGCGACTTGGCCAAGGAGTCGTGGGTGCAGTGGACGGTGGACCTAGGCCAGGTGGGGGTGGACCTGGGTCAGGTCAGGACGCTGGCGGTGGGTGTGGACACTGGCGGGTCTGGCACGTTGTACCTGGACGACATCCGTCTATATCGCGAGGTCCCCTAGTAGAGATCGCTCCCGTGGGCGGGCGATTGCCCGTACGGAAGGACAACATGAACAGGTGTGTGATTCTCGCAGCCATCGCGATGACCACGGCCTTGCGTGCAGAGCCCGTGCCCCTCGTCAATCCCAGCCTGGAGGCCGACCAGGCCCGGCTCCAACTGGTCAACCGTCCCTGGACGGGCAACATCCAGGGCTGGAACAGCGATTCTGCGGCCACGGACTCCGGTGTGGACGTGGAGGGCAGTGCGCTGGTCACCACGGTCCCTGACGGGAGGACCTACGCCTTCATCCGGAGCACGGATCCTGAGGTCTGGCAGACCACAGGGCACGTGATCGCGTACGGCGATGTCCTGACCCTGACGTTTGACGCGTTCAACTGCTGGGGTGGGCCCGGGATCACGGGCAGTCTCTACTACGTCAACAATGCCGGGGCCAGGGTCATCCTGGCCTCCACCACGGTCGATGGGATGGTCGGCGGGGTCCCCTATGAAGGCAGGCTGGCCTTTCTGGCCACGGGCCAGCAGGGAGAGGCGGGCCATCTGGTGGGTGTGGTGTTCGACAACCCGAGTACGGGCACGTACAGCTACTCGGCCTTTGACCAGGTCCGTCTGGACGTGGCCAACGGCCTGGGCGCCCTGGATCCCTTGCCGGCCGATGGGGCAGCGGAGGTGGCCTGTCGCAATGCCCTGCTCGGTTGGAGGCCGGGACTGGACTCAGTCCGCCACGACGTGTACCTGGGCACCGGGTTCGATGACGTGTCCCAGGCCACGCCCAGCGCAGACCCTGCGGGTGTGTATAGAGGCCGTCAGGACCCGAACTTCCTCACGCTCCCCGCACTCGACCTGGGTCAGACCTACTACTGGCGTGTGGACGAGGTCAGCGGGGCGGTTCCCCCCGTGGTGACCAAGGGTCCTGTGTGGAGCTTCACCGTGGAGCGACGCTCCTATCCGATCGTGGGGGTGACGGCCACGGCCTCGAGTGTTCAGCCGGGGTATGGCCCTGAGAACACGGTCAATCGGTCGGGTCTGGATCCCCAGGACGGGCACTCGAACACGGCCGTGGACATGTGGCAGTCTGCTGCGGGCGCAGCCCAGCCGGTCTGGATCCAGTACGCCTTGGGCAAGGTCTACAAGCTGGATGAGATGCGGGTCTGGAACTACAACGGGGCCTTGGAGTACGTGGTGGGCTTTGGGCTGAAGGATGTGACGGCGGAGCACTCGCTGGATGGGTCGACCTGGACGGTCCTGGGCGACTTTGTGTTTGCCCAGGGGACCTCTGCTGCGGGTTACCAGGCCAACACGACGGTGGGATTTGGGGGTGTGGCGGCCCAGTACGTCCGGCTGACGGTCAAGAGCAGCTGCGGGAGTATGGGCTATTACGGTCTGAGCGAGGTCCGTTTCCTGGCCATCCCGACCTTTGCCCGCAGGCCGGACCCTGAGCCGGGTGCGACCGAGGTGGATCCGGAGGTGGTTTTGGGTTGGCGTTCGGGCCGGGATGCGGTCTCTCACGAGGTGTACCTGAGTTCAGACCGGCAGGCGGTGGAGGGGGGCACGGCCCTGGCGGGTACGGTCAGCGAGAACTGGTACGCGGCCGAGGGCCTCGATCTTGGGACCACGTACTACTGGAAGGTGAACGAGGTGAACACGGCCGAGCCCGTTCCGGTGTGGGAAGGGGACGTGTGGGAGTTCAGCACGCAGGCGTTCTATGTTGTGGATGGGTTTGAGGGGTACAACGACAACAAGGACGCGGGCACGGTGATCTGGCAGGTGTGGAAGGATGGGTATGAGACCACGGACAACGGGTCTGTGGTAGGTCAGGATGAACCGCCGTATGCGGAGCGGGACATCGTACGCAGCGGCAGGCAGTCGATGCAGTTCGCGTACAACAATGGGGGTACCGTGGAGCGTTCTGAGGCGGTACGGCAGTTGGATCCGGCTGAGGACTGGACGCGTGGGGGGGCCAAGTCGCTGGTGTTGTACTTCTACGGTGTTCCGGAGAACACGTGGGGTCGGCTGTATGTGAAGATCAACGGTGTGACGGTTGTGTATGGTGGAGACCGGGGTGACTTGGCCAAGGAGTCGTGGGTGCAGTGGACGGTGGACCTAAGCCAGGTTGGTGTGGACCTGCGTCAGGTCAGGACCTTGGCGGCGGGTGTGGACACCGGCGGGTCTGGCACGTTGTACCTGGATGACATCCGTCTGGTTCGTGAGGCCCCCCAGTAGGGATCGCTCTGTAGGGCAAGCGAGGCCCCCGCAGCCAGGAACGGCCGGACGCCTGTACCCCGGGCCGTCAGGCCTGACGTCTATGGCGTCGAGGGCGGCAGCTTGTGCGGCCAGCCGTGCTTCTCGAACCTCCCCCACTCCATCTCGGACGTGTCTGCGGCGGTCTCCTTGAGTGCGGATCGCACCTCCTGGGCGTGGCCGTCCACGAACACGGCGTTGACCATGCCGCTGTTGAGCTTGCCGCCGCTGGTGCGGTGGAAGGTCCCGAACCAGTCGCGACCGTTGGGGATCAAGGCATTGTCGTTGAGCACACTGGTGTCCCCGGCTCGCTCCCACATGTTCTCCTCTGCGAACAGGAACACATCCGCCTGGGCGCGGGTCACGTTGGAGATCTTGATCGCGCCCGGGTCCGTATCCACCTTGGACACGCCCAAGAGGCCGTTCATCGAGTAGCTGAAATAGGGGATCACGGGGATGCTGGGTTTGTGGCCTGGGTGCTTGTCCCCCACGGACTTGGCGTAGACCTTGAACGTGGGACACAGCCTGACCTTCTCGTCCGGGATGTACGGCCAGAGGGGACCGCGGGCAGGGGCGGCCGGGTTGTGCCAGCGGCAGTACTCGTCGTTCGTCTTGTAGCCGATCAGGCACACGGACGGCGTGGGAAACCGTCCGTTGTTCTCGTCCAGATACATGGTCGCAGCCAGGCCGAACTGCCGGAGGTTCTGGCGGCACGCGATCTCCCTGGCCTGCTCGCGGGCCCGCCCCAACGCGGGGGTCAGGATCGCCATGAGGATCGCGATGATCGCGATCACAACCAATAACTCAATCAACGTGAAGGCCTTTGTGGTATCCGTCTTTCTCATTGTGCATCATCCACCTGAAGTGTCGTTACCCTATGCTGTCCACTTTAGCACTGCGCCCTGGAAATGCAAGGGGCGGGAAGGGGATTTCGCGGTCCTGCCGGCCTGCGAGGCCCGTCATCGCACGGGCATCCAGACCGTCATCTCGGAGTCCCCCCTGTTGTCCCAGGCGTAGTAGGGGATCAGGCAGATGTCCACGCGCGAGGGTGCCTTGGCGGACCTCGGACGATACAGGGCCCCGTCCCAACCCCCAGCCTCCGCATACCGGGCCTCGGCCCTGAGGACCAGGACCCCGCCCAGCAGGTCCGGTTCAAAGCGGCCGAGGAACTTGACCGTCTGAGGCAGTGCGATCCCCGCGAGGACCATCCCCTTCGGGAGGTCCACGGACTCCAGGCAGTAGACGATGGGTCCCCGCTGCACGGCCACCTGGTTGCGGGCCTCCTCCACCAGGGGATGGGCCTCCATGAGCCTGGCCACCATGGGCATTGTCAGCTCGATGCGGTCACCCTTGGACCAGGTCCGTCTGATCTGGTGGTATTGCCCGGTCTCCAGGGGGCGTTCCACCGGCTGCCTGTTGACGCGCACGCCTGCCCCCTGGGCCCAGCCCGGGATCCGCAGGAACACGGAGAACTCCCTGGCGGGCACGTCGGTCAGCGTGATCCGCACCCTGCCGTCCCAGGGGTAGTCGGTCTCCTGGGTCAGCCGGACGGGCGTGCCGTCGCGGAGCCGGGTCTGGAGTTCGTTGCCTCCGTACAGATTCACCCACAGGCCCTCCTCCGAGAGGCTGTAGGCATAGGCGGACACCTCGGCGATCGTGCGGACGATGTTCGGGGGGCAGCAGAAGCAACTGATGTAGGGCTCCCGCCGGGCCGACCACCGCAGGTCAAAGGGCAGGTCATGGACCTCGCGCAAGGTGTTCCTGTAGAAGAACCGCTTGCCGTCCAGGCTGATCGTAGAGAGGACCCCGTTGTACAGGGCCCGCTCCAACTCGTCCGCGTACCGGGCCTGGCCCGTGAGGGCCAGCATCCTCCAGTTCCACAGGGCGAACCCGATCGTCGCGCAGGACTCGTTGTAGGCGGTGACGTTGGGGAGCTGATAGGCCCGGCCATAGGCCTGATGGACCGGCTGGATGGACTTCTGGTCCCTGGAGCCGTCTGGAGAGGCCCCGTTGTACAGCGCGCCCGTGGCCCCGGTCACGTACATCTTCCGGGAGGCCACGTCCAGCCACAGGGTCTGGAGGGTGTCCAGGAGGGTGGGATCCCCTGTCTCGGCGTACACGTCCGCGGCCCCTGCATACAGGTAGTTCGCGCGCACAGCGTGGCCCACGGCCTGATTCTGCTGGCGAAACGGGATCCGGTCCTGGTTGTCGTCCGTTCCGTTGGCCACCAGGCCGCGGATGTCGATCAGACCCTTGGCCAGGTCCAGGTACCGGGGGTCCTGCACGGTCCTGAGCATCTCGACCACACCCATGTAGTGAGAGGGGCAGATCGCGTTGTTGGCCAGGGTCCGAGGGGATTCCTTGTAGATCCGATACAGATAATCCGCGGCCCTGCGTGCGATCTCCAGAAGGGAGGTCTTGCCCGTGGCCCGGTAGTGCACGCATGCGCACGTCATGAGGTGCCCCATGTTGTAGGTCTCGAAGTCCAGCCGGTCCCGGAACTCCGGCGATTCGGACCCCTGCGCCCGCAGCTCGATCACGGCCGGGGAGTGGATGTACCCGTCCTCTCGCTGGGAATTGCCGATGACCTCGATGATCCGGTCCATCTGCTCGTCCAGGGCCCTGTCCTGTGTGACCGCATACACGAAGGCGGCCGCCTCCAGCCACTTGTAGAAGTCCCCGTCGTGCCACTTCGGACCCCTGTGGCGGCCCTGCTTGAGCCCCGCGGCGATCAGGAGGTTGTCGTACGCGTGGCTGATGTTGGGGTCCTCCAAGAGGCGCCACATGTTCGGGATCATAGCCTCGCGGCAGGTCTCGAACCTCTCCGCCCACAGGCCCGTGGTCCAGTGCACGTCGTGGATGTCCGTGCACCGCAGCCGGACATGGGGACTGGCCCAGGTGTTGGCCAGGCCCTTGTCCCCTGCGCAGGCCGTTGCACAGGCCAGTCCAAGGAGTGCAGCCGAGATCCAGATGCAGCGGGGCGGGGGTCTGTCCATATCCTGCGTCTCCTGAGTGCGACAAAGGGGTTCTGCACTGAGGCCAGTATGGGACCAGGCAGGGTCAAAGTCAACAGCCCCGCAGGCCCTCGGCTGCGCGGTGCGGAAGGGCCGGGACGCCCGTGGTTGGGGGCGACTCCCTCTTGCCTCCGGTATGGGGAATCCAGACCGATCCGCACACGTGCACACACGGGACGTTGACAGGCCCATGGGCTCTGGATAGACTTGCGCAGTCCGATTATACGAAAGGAGCTGTCTGATGACCACACGCCCACCCGTCCGTTTAACCCGGGCCCTCATGATCTCCATCTCCGCGGTCGCTGCCCTTGCGTGCACGGCCCTGGGCCAGCGCGACCCGGCCCCCCAGCCCAGTCCAGGGGTCAATCTGGCCGTGGTTGCGGTCCCCTCGAGTTCGTTTGTATCCGGGGACACGACACTGGCCGCCCTGCATGACGGGATTGCACCCCGGAGTTCCCGCAGCTCGCGGGGCGGGTCGTACGGAAACTGGCCCCGCACAGGCACCCAGTGGGTCCAGTACGATTGGAGCCGGCCGATCAGCACAAACAAGGTCGACGTGTACTGGTGGGACGACCAGCAAGGGGTCCGCGTACCCAAGGCGTGTCGCCTTCTGTACTGGGACGGGAAGGCCTTTGTGCCCGTGGCCAACGCCTCCGGCCTTGGGGTCGGGCCCAGCCAGTTCAACACCACGACCTTCGACGAGGTGACCACGTCCAAGCTCCGCCTGGAGATCGACGGCGACGAGCAGAACTCCACGGGCATCCTGGAGTGGAGGGTCTATGACTCGGGCAAGTCCCCCGAGTTCCCGCCGTCCGTGGCGGCAGGCAGGGACCGCGTGGTCATGGTGGGCGGAAAGACCTTCCTCTCTGGACAGGTCAAGAGCCTCAAGGGCGACTCGCCCTCGGGCAAGGTGGTCTGGGCCAAGGAGTCCGGGCCCGGCAACGTGGCCTTTGCGGACGCCGGATCGGCCGCGACCACAGCGGTCTTCTCCGCACCGGGTGACTATGTCCTCAAGCTGACCGCGGGCGAGGGTTCCCTCAGCGCGTCTGCCACGCTCAAGGTCAGGGCAGAGGAGCCCCCTCCTCCGGACCGCCTGGACGTGGTGTATACGAAGAACTACAAGATCGACAGCCCGCTCTGGAACGCGCGGGCCAAGGCCCTGATCGTCAACTGGATCCCCCACTGCATCGACCAGATCAACGACCCCAACCTCCGCCAGGGCGCGGGCGGGATCGACAACTTCGTTGAGGCGGCCAAGGCCCTGCGGGGCGAGCCCCACGGCCGCCACAAGGGCTATGTGTTCTCCAACGCCTGGGTGCACCAGACCGTGGAGTCCATGTGCATCGCCCTCATGGTCGACGCCCAGGGCGACCCCGAGATCCTCAAGGCCCAGACGCGGATGAAGGCCACCCTGGAGGACTGGATCCCCAAGATCCTGGCCGCCCAGGAGCCGGACGGGTATCTCCAGACCGCCTATACCCTGGCCGACCGGACCCGCTGGCCCGAGCGGTGGGATCCCGGGCACCGGGGGGACCACGAGGGCTATGTGGCCGGCTACTTCATCGAGTCCGCCATCAACCACTACACCCTGACCAACGGCACGGACAAGCGGCTGTACGATGCGGCCAAGAAACTGGCCGACTGCTGGGCCGCCAACCTGGGACCGGGCAAGAAGGACTGGTACGACGGCCACCAGGAGATGGAGCAGGCCCTGGTGCGGTTCGGGCGGTTCGTGAACGACATGGAGGGGCCGGGCAGCCACGGCGACAGCTACATCAAGCTGGCCAAGTTCCTCCTGGACTGCCGCAGGGACGGCGGCGAGTACGACCAGAGCCACGTCCCGGTGCAGCAGCAGTATGAGGCCGTGGGCCATGCGGTCCGCGCGGTCTACAACTACTCGGGCATGGCCGACGTGGCCGCAGAGACGCACGATCTCGACTACCAGAGCGCGGTCATGTCCCTGTGGGACAACATGGTCAACCGGAAGTACTACGTGACCGGCGGGGTCGGCAGCGGCGAGACCTCGGAGGGCTTCGGCCCGGACTACTCCCTGCGCCACGAGGCCTACTGCGAGTCCTGCTCGTCCTGCGGCCTGATCTTCTTCCAGTACAAGATGAACCTGGCCTACCGCGACGCCAAGTACGCGGACCTGTACGAGGAGACCATGTTGAACGCCCTCCTGGGCGCAACCGACCTGGAGGGCCGGACGTTCTACTACACCAACCCCCTGGTCGACGGCCGGCGCACGCCCTGGCACAACTGCCCTTGCTGCGTGGGGAACATCCCCAGGACCCTCCTGATGATTCCGACCTGGACCTACGTGAAGGGCAAGGACGGCCTGTACGTCAACCTCTTTGTCGGCAGTACCATTAACGTGGAGAAGGTCGCGGGCACGGATGTGCAGATGGTCCAGAAGACGGACTACCCCTGGAAGGGCGAGGTCAGCATCACGGTGAACCCCAAGCAGGCCAAGACGTTCTCCGTGTACGTCCGGGTTCCGAACCGCAAGACCAGCGAGCTCTACTCCTCGACCCCGGAGGTCCGCGGCCTCAAGTCCCTTGCGGTCAACGGCTCGCCCATCACCCCCAAGATCGAGAAGGGCTATGCGGTGATCACGCGGGAGTGGAAGGCCGGGGATCGGATCGACCTGGTCCTGCCCATGCAGGTCCAGCGGGTCAAGTGCGACGAGCGGGTCGCTGCGAACCGGGGCCTGGTGGCCCTTCGGTACGGGCCGCTGGTCTACAACGTGGAGCGAGCGGACCAGCCCGACATCAGCCAGGCCCTGGGCAAGGGGCCGTTGGCAGTCGAGTGGAGGCCTGACCTCCTGGCCGGCGTTATGGCGATCAAGGGCACCTGGGCGGACGGGAGCCCCATGCTGGCCATCCCCAACTACGCGAGGAACAACCGCCAGGTCCAGGACCCGGCGGGGCGTGGACGCAGAGGGGATGCAGGGGGCGACCCGGCCGTCAACTACGCGCCCGGCGCGACCGGGGGCGCGGGACCCGGCGCAGGGGCCCCCCCCGCAGGTGCAGGCCCAGGGGGCCGCAGGGGACGCGGCAGCGGGCCCCGTGCAGCGAGCTCGATCGTGTGGATGAGGGACCAGTAAGGAGCGGGGTCTTTGACAGACCGGCGTGCCCTTGACAGGACCATAAAGAACAGGGCCATGAGGTTCGACCTCATGGCCCTGGGTGTTTGCATCGATCGAGAGACTGCCGGGCGTGCGGCCTAGGCCTTGAGCTCAGCAGTGCAGTGGGGGCAGCGCGTGGCCTTCAGCGGGATCTCCGAGAGGCAGTAGGCGCAGGACTTGGTCGTGGGTGCTGCCGGGGCCGGGGCGGGCTTCTTGAGCTTGTTCATGGCCTTGACCAGCAGGAAGATGCAGAACGCCACGATGATGAAGTCGATCACGATGTTGATGAACTGCCCGTAGGCGATGACCGCAGCCCCCGCGGCCTTGGCCTGGGCCAGGGAGGTGACGCCCTGGGTCTTGGAGGGATCGAGGCTGATGAACAGGTCGCCGAAATTGACGTTGCCCATCGCCTTTCCGATGGGGGGCATGATGACGTCGTTCACCAGGGACGAGACGATCTTGCCGAAGGCCCCGCCGATGATGATGCCGACGGCCATGTCGACCACGTTGCCCCTCATCGCGAATTCTTTGAATTCCTTGAGCATACGACATTCCTTTCCATTGAGACGCCCTGTGCCTATCCCCTGGGCCAGGCCCATTTAGGACCTGCCTGGACCGTTAGGCGTCGTATGTACCCGTGGTGCCCTTGTCGGTCAAGTCCTTTTTTCAGGCGACCTTACAGTCCGTTATGGACGGGCTAAGCCCGTGTGAGGTGTCTGTACTTGATCCGGTGCGGTCGGTCCGCGTCCTTGCCCAGGCGCATCTTCCGGTCCGTCTCATAGTCGGAGTAGTTGCCCTCGAACCATCGGACCGTGCTGTCGCCCTCGAAGGCCAGGATGTGCGTGGCGATCCGGTCCAGGAACCACCGGTCGTGGCTGATGACCACCGCGCACCCGCCGAACCGCTCCAGGGCCTCCTCCAGGGCCCGCATGGTGTTCACATCCAGGTCGTTGGTCGGTTCGTCGAGGAGCAGGCAGTTGGCCCCCTCCTTGAGCAGGCAGGCCAGGTGCACGCGGTTCCGCTCCCCGCCGGACAGAGTAGACACCTTCTTCTGCTGGTCCGTGCCTGAGAAGTTGAACCGGGCCACATAACCCCGCGAGTTTACCTCGCGGGTGCCCAGCCGGATCGTGTCCTGCGCCCCGGAGATGACCTCCCAGATCGTCTTGTCCTGGGCGAGGGTCTGTCGGTCCTGGTCCACGTAGGCCAGCTTGACGGTCTCCCCGATCTGGATCGTCCCCGAGTCGGGCCTCTCCAGGCCCGCGATCATCCGGAACAGGGTGGTCTTGCCCGCCCCGTTGGGTCCGATGATCCCCACGATCCCGCCCGCAGGCAGGTCAAAGGACATACCCTCGAACAAAATGCGGTCCCCGTAGGACTTGGCCACGTTCTGGGCCCGGATCACGAGGTTCCCCAGGCGGGGTCCGGGCGGGATGTAGATCTGCAGGTCCTTCTCCTGCCTGTCGCTATCCTGGCCCAGGAGGGTCTCGTACGCGTTGATGCGGGCCTTTCCCTTGGCATGGCGGCCCTTGGGAGACATGTGGATCCACTCCAGCTCCCGCTGCAGGGTCTTCTGCCGCTCGGTCTGGCTCTTCTCCTCCTGCTGCAGGCGGGCCTGCTTCTGCCCCAGCCAGGAGGAGTAGTTGCCCTTCCAGGGGATCCCGGCCCCGCGGTCCAGCTCCAGGATCCAGCCGGCCACGTGGTCCAGGAAGTAGCGGTCGTGCGTGACCGCGATCACCGTGCCCGCGTACTGCTGGAGGTGGTGCTCCAGCCAGGCCACGCTCTCTGCGTCCAGGTGATTGGTCGGCTCGTCCAGGAGCAGGATGTCGGGCTTCTGCAGGAGCAGTCGGCACAGGGCCACGCGCCGCTTCTCCCCGCCCGAGAGGACCCGGATCGGGGTCTCGCCGGGGGGGCAGCGGAGGGCGTCCATGGCCATGTCCAGCCGGGCGTCCAGGTCCCATGCGTCCAGGTGGTCGATCCGCTCCTGGAGCTCGCCCTGGCGCTCCAGGAGCCGGTTCATCCGGTCTTCGGACATGGGCTCGGCCAGGGACTCGCTGATCCGGTTGTACTCGTTGACCAGGTCCACGGTCGCCTTGAGGCCTTCTTCCACGATCGACTTGACCGTCTTGTCCGGGTCCAGCCGGGGCTCCTGCTCCAGGAAGCCCAGGGTGTAGCCC
>JAGOQT010000103.1 GCA_018007255.1 Phycisphaerae bacterium
ATCCTTCGATTCGGTCCCATCGACCGCCCTGTCCTCGCGGAGCGGCTGACGGGCCTCGGGCTTGACGGACAGACCGCCCGATACCTGGCGGCCCTGGCCCAGGGCAGTCTGGGCCGGGCCCTGTCGTTGGGGGCGATCCAGTTGGAGGGCGTGGACCTTGTGGCTGCCAAGACGGACCTGGTCAAGGCCCTCGCGGAGGGCTCCCTGGCCGATGCCCTCGCCCTCGCCGAGACCTGCGTGGACCGGGCCAAGGCCATTGCCGGGGCCTGGTCCGGGATCGACAGGAACACGAGCAAGTCGGACCTGCATCGCAGGGCCGTGGGCCTGGTGCTCTGGATGTTCGTCCTGGCCCTGGAGGACGCGATGAAGTGGACGCTGGTCCCGCGCGGCTCGATGGCCAATGCAGACCAGCAGACCCAGATCGAGAGGCTGGCTCGCCGCCTGGGACCGACCAGGGCGGTGGAGCAGATCGCGGACGGCTTCGAGGCCCTGCGATGGATCGAGGCGAACGTCCAGGAGCGATTGGTCTTCGAACGGCTCTTGTTGCGGATCCTCAGCCCTGGTATAATACTCGGTCTTTAGAGGTGAACCTCTTGATCAGGTGACATCCATGCCAGAGATGGTGGAGACCAGGACACAACGCCCCAAGGGCAACAAGAAGTACATGCTGGTCCGGTACGGACGCATGGGCCTCCTGGGGCTCTTCGACCACAACGAGAATCAGATCCCCAGGGTCCCCACAGCGGTCGTGGTCAAGACGGACCGGGGTCTGGAATTGGGGCTCCTGGTGGGCCAACCCGCGGGCTACCGCGGAGGACGATTCAGGCTGGATCCGGACCAGATGGCCGACTACTGCAAGGCCTCCGGCATGGAGGTCTCGTGCGACTGCGTCGGCCGATTCATGCGATGGGCCACGTCCGCGGACCTGAACGAGCACAAGCGATTCAGCGAGATCGCGAGCGAGGAGGTCGACACCTGCCAGGAGTTCGCCCGGGAGATGCATCTGTCCATGAAGGTCGTGGACGCCGAGCATGTCCTGGGGGGCGAGCGGATCGTCTTCTACTTCACGGCGGAGGGCCGCATCGACTTTCGAGATCTGGTCCGCAAGCTCTCGCACGAATTCCAGACCCGGATCGAGATGCGCCAGATCGGGGCCCGCGACGAGGCCAAGCTGCTTGGGGATGTGGAGAGCTGCGGACAGGAGTGCTGTTGCCGCCGGTTCCTCCGATACCTCAAGCCGGTCAACATGCGCATGGCCAAGATGCAGAAGGCCACACTGGACCCGTCCAAGATCAGCGGCTACTGCGGCCGGCTCAAGTGCTGTCTGCGATACGAAGACAGCACCTACGCGGAGCTCAAGCAGCGTCTGCCCAGGAAGAACACCCCTGTCCAGACCGCCAAGGGCGAGGGCCGGGTGGTGGACAGCCAGATCCTGACCCAACTGGTAATGGTGGAGCTGCGGGGCGGGGATCGGGAGGTCTTTCCGTTGGATGAAGTCCAGATCCTGGGCCCGGCCGCGCCCCCGGCAGCCGAGAAGCCGGCCCGCACCGAGCCACCCGGGCAGGGAAGCGGCCCCAACCCATGACCCCTGAGAAGCCTATGGCCCGCAACATCCTGGTGACCTCGGCCCTGCCCTATGCCAACGGCCCCATCCACATCGGCCATCTGGTGGAGTACATCCAGACCGACATCTGGGTACGGTTCCAGCGCATGGCCGGGAATCGGTGCCTCTACTTCTGCGCGGATGACACCCACGGCACACCGGTGATGCTCAGCGCCCGCGCGGCCGGCGTGGAGCCCGAGCAGTGGATCGAACGGATGCACCAGGAGCATCTCGAGGATTTCGGCCGGTTCCACGTGGCCTTCGACAACTACTACAGCACCCACTCGCCGGAGAACCGGCACTTCAGCGAGCTGTTCTTCCACCGCCTGGTGCAGGCCGGGGCCATCGTCAAGCGGCCGGTCGAGCAGGCCTACTGCGAACCCTGCCGTATGGCCTTGCCGGACCGGTACATTCGAGGGACCTGCCCCCGGTGCAAGGCGACGGACCAGTATGGGGACTCCTGCGAGGTGTGCGGGGCCACCTACCGCCCCACGGAGCTCCTGGAACCGGCCTGCGCGACCTGCGGGGCGCGGCCCGTGCAGCGGACCAGCGACCACTACTTCTTCCGCCTGGCGGACTACGAGGGGCCGCTCCAGGACCTGATGGCCCGAGGCTACACCCAGAAATCCGTGGCGAACAAGCTCAACGAGTGGTTCGCCACAGGCCTCAAGGACTGGGATATCTCGCGGGACGGCCCCTACTTCGGGTTCCGGATCCCGGGCGAGAAAGACAAGTACTTTTATGTCTGGCTGGACGCGCCCATCGGGTACCTGGCCTCCGCCCGCAACTTCTTCGAGCGGAACGGGACCCCCTTGGATCGGGTCTGGCCGGGCGAGTTCTCCCCGCCGACCACGGACACCGGGTGGGAGCTGTACCACTTCATCGGCAAGGACATCATGTACTTCCACGCCCTGTTCTGGCCGGCCATGCTGATCGCGGCCGGATTCAGGACCGCGGACCGGCTCTTCGTGCACGGGTTCCTGACGGTCAACGGCGAGAAGATGAGCAAGTCACGCGGGACCTTCATCCGCGCGAGCACCTACGCCCGCCACCTGGACCCGGAGTTCCTCCGCTACTACTACGCCAGCAAGCTGATCGACGACGTGGGCGACATCGACCTGGCCCTGGAGGACTTCATCAACAAGATCAACTCCGACCTGGTGGGCAAGTTCGCCAACCTGGCCTCGCGATCCGTGCCCATGGTCACGTCCAGATTCGGGGGCAGACTGGGCCGCCTGGACGACCAGGGCCGGGCCCTGCTGGACCACCTGGTGGAGGCCAAGGACCGGGTCCTCGCGGACTACGAGGGCCTCCGCTACGCCTCTGCGGTGCGCACGGTCGCCGCCTTGGCGGACGAGGCCAACCGGTTCGTGGAGCAGAACAGGCCGTGGGAGACGGCCAAGACCGACCCGGACAGGACTCGGACGACCCTCACCGCCGTGGTCAACGCGGTCCGCGTGTTGACGACCTATCTCAAACCCATCCTGCCGGAGTATGCCCGCAAGGTGGAGCGGATGCTCCAGGTCCAGCCACTGGCGTTTGCGGACCTGGGCGCGACCCTGCAGGACCATGTGATCCATCCCTTTGAGAGGCTCTTTGAGCGCATAGAAGAAGGACAGGTGAACGCCATGATCGAGGAAGGCAAGCCCGCATCCCCGCCCGCAGGTGCGACCCCCGTGCAGGCAGCGGCCCAGGCCGCACCGGCCCCACCCCAGGGACTGCCCAAGCCGGAATGCACCATCGAGGACTTCGCCAAATTGGACATCCGCATCGCCAGGGTCGTCCGGGCGGAGCCCGTCGAGGGCGCGGACAAGCTGCTCCGACTGGGCTTGGATGTGGGCGGGGTGGAGAAGACCGTGCTGGCAGGGATCGCCCAGGCCTATCGACCGCAGGACCTGGTGGGCCGGCTGATCGTGTACTTCGCGAACCTCAAGCCTAGAAAGATGCGGTTCGGCCTTTCCGAGGGCATGGTCCTGGCCTCCGGGTCCGGAGGCAAAGAGGTCTTCCTGCTCACCCCCGACCCAGGGGCGCAGCCGGGACAAGAGGTAAGGTGAGAAACAGAGCTCAGAAGCCAGAAGCCAGAGGCCAGAACACAAGCGAGCCGCACCCAAGGCCTGCCTCTTCCGGCTTCCGGCTTCCGGATTCCGGATTCTCTTGGTCATGAAGAACTCTCCCGAAGAGATCGGCAGACAAGACGGCCAGTACCACCCGGCGGCCTACGCGTTCGTGTTCGAAGGCCTGGGCTACACCGTCAAGAAGGCCGCCGAATCGCCCAAGCGACACGTCAGCGGGCAGGTCCTGTGCCAGGGACTCCTGCAGCTTGCCCTGGAGAGGTGGGGCCTGCTCGCGATGCGGGTCCTGGACTACTGGGGCATCCACACCACGCGGGATTTCGGCGAGATCGTCTACACCCTGATCCGATACGAGTGCATGAGCGCCCAACCCAGCGACACGATCGACGACTTCAACGACGTGTACGACTTCCAGACCGCGTTCAAGGACCGGTTCGAGTTCTAGGCCTTGTCCAGCGACACGGTCTGGGGCTCCAGGCCCAGCTCCGCCAGGATGAGGTAGACTGAGAAGCCGACCACGAACGACATGAGCGTCTCCAGGCCATAGCTGAAACCGATGTTCGGGATGATGCCCAGGATGCCCACGAAGAACCCGGCGGCCCAGGCCAGGTAGCCGGCCCAGTTCACCCCCATGCGGGGACCGGCCCAGCCTCCCTGGCGGAGGGCATCGGCCATCATCGCGCCGAGGATGGGGCCGAAGGACGCCCCGATGATCAGGAAGAAGCCGACCAGGTTGTTGGCCACCCCCGTGGCGGCCAACACCACGCCCACGCACCCTGCGGCCAGGGTCATGCCCACTCGCGGCAGCTTCGGGAACATGGTCGAGAACGCGTTCGCGGCCAGGAACGCGCAGAAGCCGGTCGGACAGATGCAGGCGATCACGAAGACCCAGAACATCACCTTGGACAGCCCTCCCACTGCGCCGATCGAGCTGATGAAGGCCTTGTTCACGTCCAGACCCGGAGTCCCCAGACCGGCCTGCACGGCGAGCTGGGGATCGTTGCCCATCGCGCCCGCGACGGTCAACAGGGCGAAGAACCCGGCGACCACAGCCGCCACGGTGATGCCGAAGAAGCCGCCGAGCACCACGTCCTTGCGATCACGACTGTTCAGGGTGAAGTCCGCGCCTGCCGCACCGGCTGAGGCAAAGAACCCGGCCGCAGCCTGCAGGGCCGCAAATGCGCCCAGGCCCAGCAGAGGCACGACGCCTCCTGCTGCGGAGAGTCCCTGGACGTTGAACTTCTCGATGCCGCTCGCATTGGAGAGGCCAGCCACGATGATCGTAATCAACGGCAGGATCGGCAGCCAACTGGACAGTGCCCCCAGCCAACGGATGCCGACTGCGCCCACGAAGGCAAGGGCCAGGCCCCAGACCGCACACACCACCCAGAAGGACCCCGTGTTGGGACCCGCGGTCGAGCCGATGGCCTGCATGAAGAACGAGGCCGCGGCCGTGGTGAACACGGCGTGCCAGCCGATCTGGAGTACGCCCATCAGGAGCCCGGGCATGAGGATTGCGCCCTGGGTGCCGAAGGTCGAGGCCCCGATTACGTACAGGGGCATGCCGGTCCTCTGCCCCAAGATGCCGGGCACGTAGTAGAGGAGGAAACAGAACAGGGCCCCCAGGACCAGTCCCACGATCCCCGCCCAGAGGCTGCCGTACTGGAGGGCACCGGCCATGCCCGCCATGAACGGGACCGAAAGGAAGATCCCCGCATACGAGGGCGCCGTGTTCTTGTACCAGGGCGCCCGGTTGGTCAGGGGATTGGGGGTTGCGGCCTTCAGATAGTCTGGGAGTGTGCGACGGTCCATACGCGGTCTCCTTACCCTTGTCCAAGATCCCTACGTCGTGACGACTCTGCGCCGAATGGCGGTATACCCGTACACCAGTGCACACAGCAAGAAGGCCAGGGCAGAGTACCGGTGGGTCTCTTCCATCCACCGCTGGCCGTCCGTACCGAGCAACGGGAACATACTCAAGACCACGCTCAGCGTCAAGGGCAGAGCCAGGCAGGCCAGGGCCCAGAAGCACGCCTTGGCGACCCACCCGAGGTCCGCGCGGGCAGGGCACGGCCCGGCCGGGAATCGGAGCAGGGCCAGAAGGGGCGCGGCGTTGGCCTGGACCGGAACGTGGGTCTGGGCCCTGACCAGGACCAGGAAGGCCAGTGCCACCACCATGACCGGTCCGAAGGTCACATGGATCATCAGGAGGTAGCCGCTGAGCCGATACGCCAGCAGGGCGCAGCCGAATCCCGTGAGAAACAGGACCGCGATGCTCCCCACTGCAGCCAGGCCGGCCCACCGGGCCAGCCATGTCACGATGGAGCGGTCCCTGCGAGGGATCAGCGAGGGGGCGGCCCGGACCGCCCAGAGGATCCCCTTCACCGTGAGCCAGATCGGTCCCTTGCCCCTGGGCGAGGCCACGATCGCGTGGCCTCCGATCCCCACCAGGACCACACCGAGACAGATCAACGATAGGATGGCGAAGCTGGGCACGGCGACCTCTAGGTCTTGGGACCCTCGGAGGAGTCCAGTTTGGCTGCGGACCTGGACACGACCACCAGGGCCCTGAGCGCGAAGGCAGCCACGACCCCTGCGATCAGGGCACAGGCAGCCAGGGCCACAATCTTCAGATAGGGCCTGAACACGAAGGTCCAGGCGAAGAGGGTGGTGAACCTCGGTTCCAGGCCCTGGAATTCCACCATCGCGACCGAGGCATTGGGATCCGCGAGGGGGCCGTCCACAGGCACACGTCCGAACAGGAATCCCGCCTTCATGGAGTGACAATCCTGGCAGGCCTTGGAGCCCAGGGCCTGGCGGGAGGGCCTCACGTCGTGGGCCAGGGGCCAGAGGTAGGGCCTGGCAGCCTCATCGTCTTGGCCGGCCAGGACGCCGTCCACGACCTGGTACACCTTGCCCCCGCCGACATAGACCGCACGGGTCACGCCGGATCGGGTCAAGGCGGCCAGGACCTCCTGGATCTGCGCAGCGGACAGGGTGGGCCAGGACGGACCGGTCAGCTGCTGCGCGTGCGGCAGGAGCGGCGCTGCCACCCGTTGGACGACATCCAGGGGGAGCGGAACGATCCGGCCCTCGGACCTCTGTCCCCAGTAGGCGGGCCAGAGCCCCTTGTGCGGGGCGATCTTGCCGTCCAGGCCCTTGGCGAAGATCGGCGCCTGCACGTGGGGGAGGGTCTGGGCGGACACGTTCTCCCGGTGCGTGCCCAGGCCGTGGGCCCTGGAGGTCTTGGCCATCAGGGTCCGATCCGAGGGCTGCGGGCCGCTGTGGCAGGCCGTGCAGGCCAGCTTGTCGAAGTGGATGACCGGGATGCCCTTGTGCACGGGACGGGGGGCGGCCGATCGGGTGATGCCCATGCCCCGGCCGTCCTCGTCCAGGTGACAGCCCTTGCAGGACAGGGCGGTGCGCCGCGGGTCGTTCACGTCCCGGGCCTCGGTCTCGTAGCCCCGGCTGATCCGGTGGTCCAGGCCGTGGGTGTGGCAATCCACGCACCGCAGGCCTGCGGCCAGGTGGACGTCCACGGACCGGTCCTCCGAGGTCTCCAGCTCGGTTCGGTTGGAGTGGCAGAACAGGCACCGCTCGTCCGGCACGGCCCGTCGCACGTGCAGGAGGACCTTGTTGTCGGCAAGAAACCGGCCGGCCTCATAGGCCACGGTCGGGGCCTCTCCCGGATCGCCCTTCTGCCAGGTGTCGGGCAGATCCATGGCCATCCCCTCGACCAGGGCCAGGCCGGAGGTCGCTGTGGCGGCCCACCGGTAGTTGTGGCGGCGGATCTGCTGGTCAAACTGCGACTGGTCGTGCGCGGGCTCGGTGTCGTGACAACTGAGGCAGTTGATCTCGAGCGGGCCCGAGACCGGCCAGCGGTCGTACGGATTGGGGGGGACCGCCGGATCGGGGATGCCCACGCCTCCGCCGGGCATCTGCCGGCCGAAGATGCGGATGAACCACCAGTCCGAGAGCCCGATCTGATTGGGCTCGAAGGTCCCGGGCCAGGGCCGATACGAGAGGGGGATCTGGGTCCCTGTGGGGCAGTCCCAGTAGATCCAGGGCTGGCCGGGCCGGCCCGGGGTATTGGGGTCGCGGCCCACCGTGAAGTGCCATCCCTTGGCCACGGTGTCGACCTGGTGACACACGCCGCAGGTGACCGTGGTCGAGAAAGGCTGGTCGAAGTTGACGCCCGGGAAGATCCGGAAACCCTGATCGTCGTAGAGGACCAGGCGATGGACCGCCGGGCTGTGAGACCCCCCCCACCGATCTCCCACCCAGGCGGAGGCCGCATCATGCTCGTTGGCGTCCGCAACGGACAGGCCCACAGGCTCCACCTCCGCTGCGCGGACCCGGCACGCCGCGAGCAGGGAGACCCAAACGACCGCTCTCGTCCATGTGCTACGCAACGAAGTCCCCCGGCTTGAAGTCCAGTTTGCCGCCGGTCTCGATGGCCTCGTTGACCTTGAGCACGGTCACAGCGGACTCGAACCCGACCTCCGCCGGGCAGTTCAGGGTTTCCCGCCCGCGGACCGCCTCGAAGAAGTTCTCCAGGTGGGGCTGGTGGTACGGCTTGTCCATGTCCACCAGGAGGTTGTACTTGGGCGGGGTGGGCGAACTCCGGACGTCCAGCACGGTCTTGACGTCCTGGCGCTGGTCCAGCCCCTCGTCCCTCCGGATCAGACGCTGGTCCTCGTAGGGATACCAGTTCTTCTCCGGGACCCAGCTCTCGCGGTACACGGAGGCCCGGCCCGACTCGGAGAGGTCCAATGTGGCCTCGTCGCCCATGAACTGCTCGAAGTAGCCGCCGTTGCTGTTCGTGGTCAGGGTCTGGTACGTGGCCCGCACCACCCCGCTCGGGGTCGCGTACTCGTACACGGCCATGACGTTGTCGTACCACTGGTGGCGGGTCCAGTAGTCGATCCCACCGCTGGCCATGACCGACCTGGGACGGGTGTCCAGGAACCAGTTGTAGATGTCGATCTGATGGGAGCCCAGGTCCACCACCGGACCGCCCCCCAGGCCCTTGTACCACCGCCAGTTCCTGAACTGGGTCATGGACTCGAAGCCGTATTGCTTGAGCACGGCCTCGGGCAGGTCCGTGCCCTCGGGCCAGCCCAGGTCCTCGCACGCGCTGCGGGAGCGATTCCATTGGCCGCTGATCGTGGTGATCCGGCCCAGCAGCGGGCTCTGCTTGATGATGCGGTCGTAGCAGAACCGGTACCTGGGGTTGCTCCTCCGCTGGTGCCCGATCTGGAGGAGCTTGCCGGTCTGCCTGGCCGCCGCGACCATGCTCCGCGCCCCCTCCACCGTGTTGGACATCTCCTTCTCGCAGTACACGTGGAGCCCCCTCTTGAGGCAGGCGATCGCGTGCTCGGCGTGCCAGAAGTCGGGGGTGGCCACGATCACCGCGTCGAGGTCCTTCTCCTTGTCCAGCATCTCCCTGTAGTCCACGTAGGCATTGCCCTGGTGGCCGAGGACCTTGTACGCGTTGAGGGTCCTGGAGACCCGCGTGCGGTGGGGCTCCCAGATGTCGCACACGGCCCGCAGGTGCACGGGGCTGTCCTTGCTGATCTTGATCACCGAGTCCATCAAGACCTGGCCCTGGGCGCCGGCCCCGATGAGCCCGACGTGGAGTGCGTCCCGTGCCTTGGCCTGCCCCTCCACGGCGAGGACCGCAGGGGAGATCACCATCCCCGCTCCGATCGCCGCGCTGGACCGCAGGAAGTCCCGTCTGTGCATCGTTTCTCGCATGAGTCCTCTCACACCTCCTGAATTAGAGTGTCTTGATCCGGATGTTCCTGAAGGACACGGGGGCCCCGTGGTCCTGGAAGCCGATGAACCCGCTCCGCGGCATGTCCTTGTAGGCGTACTTGAACTTGTTGGGCGTGCCGTCGGGATTCTTGCCCGGATCGGTCCATTGATCCAGGTCGATGTCCACGATCACCTCGTCGTTCATCATGACCTGGAGTCGAGGCCCGTGCGCTGTGATCCGCATGGAGTTCCACTGGCCCGCGGGCCGCGCGACGACCTTGCTCGGGGACCGGATGTCATAGACTGCGCCACACTGGCCGTACCGGGTCCCGTCGGTCGACTCGTGGACCTGGATCTCGATCGTGGTGTTGATCCAGTCCGCCAGCTCCCCGCAGCGGATGAAGACCCCGCTGTTGGCCCCGGGGGTCACCTGGAACTCCAGATCCAGGATGAAGTCCCCGTACTTATCCCTGGTCCAGAGATCCCCCCCGCCCAGGCGCTCCAGCACGCCCTGCACGTTCCTCCAACTGCCGGGCTTGAACGTCGCGTTGGACAGATCGTCCGCGAGGAGCGGCTGCCAACGCGCGGGATGAAACCCGCCGGCCGTCTTGTTGAAGAAGGCCGTGCACCCGGCGATCTGGCCCACGTTGTCCTCCCAGTCGGCCTCGTACTCAATGGCAAAGACCCCCCGGAACCACTGCCTGTCCAGCTCAGCCAGGGCCTCGGAGGCCCTGTTGATCCCCGTGCCCCAGACCACGTCCCGGGCTTGGTCCCCGGCCCGGTTGAGGTCCTTGAAGTGGACGGACCGGATGCGGCCCTCCAGCTTCTTCAGGCAGGCCATGGGATCCAGGCCGGACCGGACCCAATGGCCCGTGTCCGCGCACGCCCCGATCCATGCGCTGCGACCCTTGCACGCGGCCAGGACGATGTCGGGGTCCCAGTAGTGCGAGGGCCTGGGGTGGTTGTGGATGCCGATGCCGATCCGGTACTCCTGACAGAGCCGGTCGAGCATCGCCATAGAGGCCTCGTCCGGCTCTGCCTGGATCGTCTGGACCCCCATCTCCTGGGCGAACGCAAACACCTCGCGGCAGCCCTTCTCGTCCTTGGGCAGGTTCGCCACGCCGAAGTTGATCAACTGCACACCGTGTGACCTCAGCTTCTGTCGGACCTGCTCCCGCAGGGCGGGCGTCAGGGTCTGGTCGAACTTGGCGTCCCCGGTCTGGGCGCTGAGCCTCTGGCCCGGATAGGCCTCGATCCAGCGCAGCCCCAGGCCCGCGGTCTTCTCGACCGCCTCATAGAAGGTGAAGCGGTTGAAGGACCAGGCCTGGACCGCCAAGCGCCAGCCGTCGTATGCGTCCGCACCTGGACTGGCCGCCTGTCCCAGGGCCACCATTCCCATCGAGCATACCGTCATCGTCATCACGAGCGTCTTCATCACAGACTCCACCCCTCACGATACGGAGGGTTCACGAAGGCGTTGGCCTGCTCCAGGTTGGTGACCTTCATGGCCTGGCCGTCCCACAGGAGCTGACGGTTGGGGAAGCGGATGGCCAGGTTGCCCATGACCACGCTCTCCGTGAACGGGCCCGCGTAGTCGAAGTGGGAGGACGGCCCCTGGACCAGGCCCTTCTTGCAGCACTCGACCCAGTGCATCTCGTGGTTCTCCCGTCCGCCGACCCTGGGGAGGGTCTTGTCCGGCCTCTGGTAGGCCTGCATCCGGCTCTGCGGGATCAGCTGGGGACCTTCGCCGTAGCAACCGCACATGAGCTTGCCCTTGTCCCCCACGAACAGGACCCCGCCGTCGCTGTCGCCCATGCGCCGGCCCTGCTCCAGGTCATCGGGCCGAGGCGGCATCATCCCGCCGTCGTACCAGTGCAGCTTCACGGGCGGCATGTCCCCGCGGGCCGGGTAGTCGAAGTGTACCATGGTGGACAGCGGATAGGACTCCGTGTTCTCCCAGACCTTCCACATCTCCCTGCACTGCGTGGACACGCTCGCACAGACGCTGGT
>JAGOQT010000452.1 GCA_018007255.1 Phycisphaerae bacterium
GACCCAATAGGGCGCGGTCAGGTCCGCCTGCACAGTGGACGCGCTGTCCCCTAGCGTGGCCACGCGGCGGATGAACTCCAGGCCTGCGCTGGGCGTGATGTCGACCAGGGCGTGCATGGAGTACTCATCGAGCGTCTCGCGGATCATGACCCCGGCCTTGGCGCTGGGGTTCACGTTGGTCAGGCTGTCGATCCTGGCCGTGATGGAGCCGTTCCCGGTGAGCCGCTTGTAGGCGAATCGGAACTGGTCCGCGGTCCCCCAGATGTCGGCGCCGGTGCCGTTCATCAGGATCGTGCCGGCCGTCTCCAGGAAGGCGGGGGCATCCCCCAGCACATGCACGGTCAGGGTGTCGACCCCGCCCTCGGTCCAGGACTGGGGTGCGGCCCAGGTCTTGCCGGCCTCGGAGTAGAACGGGCTGGCCGTGTTGTCGTACTCCATGGGCATGGACTGCCGGCCGCTGTACACGAGGGTCCGCTCCGCCCAGGGCTCCTGGGCGTTGCCCACCACGGAGCCCGTCCCGTTCCCGCTGTAGGCAGGGATGCCGCAGTCCGTGTTCTCCCCGTTCTCCAGACCGCCCTGCCACGCATAGTACACCCGGTTGCACACGTCATCATAGGCCTCGAAGTTGTCCACGATGAGGTAGTCGGCGACCGTGAAGGACCAGAGTCGTCCTGGGGTGACCGTCCCATCCCCTGCCACCTCATCCACTCGCCAGGCATAGGTCTGGCCCCACGCAGGCGCGGCCGGCAGGGTGTAGGTTGCGCTGGGCTGGCGGCCCCGGTAGATCCCCATGGTGTCGGAGGGACCGGCGTTGCGGACGACCTCGGGGTCTGTGCCGAAGTACACATCATGCTCCGCTGCGCCGTCCCCGGGGCTCCAGGTCAGGACCTGTGCGTTCCTGGGGTCTGCAATGGCCCCATGGGCCGGGCTGGGGGCCCAGGCCTGGTGGGGGTCGCCCCGCATGATCACCTGGATCTCGTCCTGGGCCAGGGCGCGGTTGTAGATCCGGACCTCATCGACGGCCCCGTCGTAGGGGTAGCGATTGCCGACCGCCTCCCGGCCGATGTTGACGTTGTAGATGCTCAGGGGTATGGCCCCGACATAGTCGGTGGTGGCCTGGGGCGAGCCGTCGACGTACAGCACCAGTTGGGCCCCGTCAAAGGTCCCGGTCACGTGGTGCCACTGACCGTTGAATCCGCTGGTCACCGGCGCGTCGGCGACAACCGCCTCACTCAGGCGGAACCGGAGGTTGTTGCCGGCCGTATGGTTGAGTCCGTAGCTGTTGTTGCCCTTGGTCACCAAGGCCTGGTCCTCGCCGTTGGCTGCTCCATCGGGCCTGATCCAAGCGGCCACGGTGACTGCACTGGTCAGGTTGAGGCGGTCTGGGTTCCCCATGTCGACCGCATCGTCAAACCCGTCGAGGTCCAGCGCCCCTCCCACGTAGCCGTCCACCCAAACCGGGTTGCCGACGAGCGCGGCGTGATGGCCGAGGCCGGACCAATCCAGGACCAGTCGGCCCTGCTCGTCGTCCAGCTTCCACCAGCCGACCAGGTTCGGGTCTGTGACCGGCGTGGCGGGGATCGTGCCGAAGGTCCAGACCGGACCTTGGGTGACCGCGGTGTCGGCGGCGACCTCATCGACCCGCCAGTAGTAGGACTTGCCGTTCTCCAGGGTGTCCAGCGAGTAGGCCAGGCCCGTCTGATTGCCCTTGAACAGGGGCGACGCCCGGTCCGCGCCGGCCACCGCAGCCCGGTTCATGCCGAAGTAGAGATCGTGCGACTGGGCGTTGAAGCCCGCGTTCCAGGCCAGGTCCGCGTCCACGTCGACATAGTGGGCCCCATCGGCCGGGTTCGGACCGTAGGCCGTGTACGGCTGGATGGTGAAGGTCCACACGCCGCCGGTGTGCACCGTGACGCCGTCCGCCTCGACCTCGTCGATCCGCCAAGAGTAGGTCTTGCCCATCTCGAGCGACAGAGGGCCATAGGCGGCTTGGTCTGTCGTGGCCACAGGTTGGGCCTCGGGGCCCACGGCTGCCGGGTCCTCGCCCAGATACACCCTGTGCTGTGCCGCAGTCAGGCCCGGTGCCCACTCCAGGGTGACCTGGGCCTGGGTCGTGACCTCTCCGTCGGACGGACTCGGCGAGGAGGCCCTCTCCGGGTTGGCCAGCTTCGCGATCTCATCCGCAGACAGGGCGCGGTTGTAGATCCTCGGCTCGTCCACGATGCCGTTGAAGTAGCGACGACCGCCCCCGTCCGCGTCCCGTCCGAGGCAGGTGTTGGCCGTGTGGATCGCAATGGCCCCCGTGTAGTTTGCGGTGCCCCTCAGCTCGCCGTTGTCATAGAGCTTGAGCTGTTGCCCGTCGAACGTCCCGGCCAGGTAGTGCCACCGGTTGTTGAACTCCGCTGCGCTGCCCAGGGGGAACGTGCACGCCCGCCAACCGCCGCCGTACACAAAGAACTCCACGTTGTTCCACTGCTGGATCTTCAACGCATAGGCGCGGTCCCCCTTGAGGATGATGGACTGGTGCTGGCCGTTGCCCGCAGTCTCCGGCCT
>JAGOQT010000453.1 GCA_018007255.1 Phycisphaerae bacterium
CCCTACCGGATCAAGGCGGTGAGTTTGGCGAAGGAGGGGGGTATATCGGCCTTCAGACCGCCATGGGACAGTACGGCTGGGTGCACATGCTGACGGGCGTGCATCGCGTGGTCTTTGATGAGTGGGGCTACGAGGACCGCCCAGGCGGCCCGATCGCGGGCGGTCAGGGCAGGACGTGCGATTGGGTCCGTGCCAGACCCCACAAGATGCACTGGCCCCAGTTGCCGGATCTGGGACCCACGGGTGTGGACATCGGCCTGTCTCGTACGGCCTTGGGAGATGACTTCCGGTGTACGGAGACGGGTCCCATCCGCAGCGTCCACATCTGGGGCTCATTCCAGGATGATCTCCTGCCCAAGGGCGGACCGGACTCGCTCACCCTTCAAGTGAGCCTCTATTCCGACATCCCGGCCACGGCGACCCACGGGAGCAGACCGGGCAGTCTCCTGTGGGCGAGGGTATTCAAGCAGGGGGAGTACACGGCCCGCAAGGTCCACGACGGCCCCGAGGACTGGTATGATCCTGTGACGGGCCGGTATCTCCCCGCCAATCACAGGCAGGCCTTTCAGTACAACTTCTGCATCGGCCAGGACCCGTTCCCGCAGCTTCAGGGGACGATCTACTGGCTCGTTGTGCAGGACCTGTCCACGAGTGCCGACTACGGGTTCGGGTGGAAGACGACCTCGCCTCGCAGTGGCTGGAACGACGATGCGGCGTGTCTGCCCAGCGAGCACGCGGGCTGGACCGCGATGACCTACCCCAAGGGGCATAGCTACGAGGGCCGGACCCTGGATCTGGCATTCGTGGTGGCCGGGGATGACAGCTCGCCCGAATTCGATCTCGGTGACGCCCCGGACAGCTCGAACAGTGCAGCCGGCACCACGATGTTGGCGTATCCTAGCGGCGTCCTGGGCCACTTCCCGACGGTCTATCAGGCAGGCTCGCCCCCGTTTGGGCCCCTGCACCGCCATCCTCGAGACCTGTTCTTCCTGGGCTCGCGGGTCAGTCTGGAGACGGAGGCGGACATCGGACCGGACGAGGATGGACTGAACAACCTCGGCCCTGCGGCCGTGCTCGGAGCGGACTCATGGACCGCCCGGCCGGGGGCGGCCCTGGACGACGTCGCACCCCGGGACCTCGCGGCCGACCGCGACGGTGCGGATGACGGCCTGCACCTTCCGGTCGTGCTGCCGTTCACCGGGTGGCAGACGACGGTCGATTACGACGTGACCTCCGTGGACCCACAGCCGATCCGAGCCTATGTGAATATCTTCTTCGATCTGAACCGGGACGGGGATTGGGATGACCTGCTCGTGTCTCCTGACGGTAACCACGAGCCCGAGTGGGCTGTGCAGAACCAGGTCGTCTCCCTCCCTGGGGCAGGGGTCTTCACCTTCACCTCCCCCTCGTTCAACGCCTCGCACCTGGTCACAGATACAGGCGACCCGCTCTGGGCCCGGATTACCCTTGCCGAGCGGCAGCACCTTCCGTCGATCATGCTCGTGGACGCTGCCCCAGGGTATGAAGGCGCAGGCCCAGCGGACGGCTACGAGTATGGTGAGACGGAGGACTACTCCATTCGGCCCCGGATCGGACCTCCTGACGCGAAGTATGATTGGGGCGACGCCCCGGAGACCGCAGCCGCAGCCGGATATCCGACGTGGCTGGCCAGCAACGGGGCACGGCACAGGCCCGTGGGCCCCTGGTTCGGCGACGACGGGGATCGGCCCGACTCCGAGCCGGATGGTCAGCCGGATCCCCATGCCCTTGGGGACGACACGAACGGCAGCAACGACGAGAACGGGGTCTCGATCCCGCCCCTGGTTCGAGGCCACCTGGCGTCCGCCACGATCGTGGTCAACGGCGGCGGGGGCATGGTCCGGGGGTGGGTCGATTTCAACGCGGACAGGGTATGGCAGGCCGCAGAGCGAGTCTTCGACGGCTTCCTCCCCGACGGTGCTCACGTGGTACCCTTCTCGGTGCCCAACAGTGCGGCGGTGGGCCAGACCTTCGCACGATTCCGCATCAGCCGCCAGGGCGGACTCGGTCCGAGTGGTCCTGCGCTGGACGGCGAGGTAGAAGACCACGAGGTCGCGATTGACCCCCCTCTGACGGAGGACAAGACCTGGTGTCAGCCACCTGACCTGACCATGCAGGGCATCGATGTCCGGGTCGACTGGAGCGATGGCAGGACCCGCATTCTCGCCGATGACTTTGCGTGCAGGACGCCCGGCCAGCTCACTGCGATCCGGCTGTGGGGGTCGTGGAGGGCAGATCGCAAGGGCGAGATCAAAAAGATTCGTGTGGCGATCCGTCCGGATGACCCCGTCGGGTCGGACGGGGCCGACACGAAGAACACGTTCTCCCAACCCGGTCCAGAGACCTTGTGGGAACAGGACTTCCAGCCCGGCCAGTTCGAGGAGAAGCTGCGGTCCGAGGTCCCCAGACCGGGCGAGTGGTGGTGGGACCCCACTGTCGACAAGGCCAGCCCGGGCGGTGACACACAGGTCTGGCAGATTGACATGAACGTGGGGTCTGCGCATACCTTCAAAC
>JAGOQT010000454.1 GCA_018007255.1 Phycisphaerae bacterium
TCTTCCTGCCCGTCCGGGTGGTCTCCCGGCATCTGCGCCATCTGTTTCAACAGGCGCTTCGCGACCAGCATCCTGCCCTCTATGCCCAGGTCCCCTCGCAGGTGTGGAGGCAAGATTTGGTGGTCCACTGTGTCCGCTGGGGCCGGGACGACCGGAACGTATTGGAGTACCTGGCCCGGTACGTCTTCCGTATCGCCATTACGGAGCGGCGTATCCTGGCCATGGATGATCGGACCGTCACCTTCCAATACAAGGACCGCAAGGCTCATCGCCAGCGCACCTGCCGCATCACCGGCGTGGAGTTCATGCGACGTTTTCTGCAGCATGTTCTGCCCAAGGGCTTTCACAAGGTTCGTTACTACGGCCTGTGGCACCCACAACGTCGTGAGCTGGCTGACCGCGTGAGGCAACTGCTCACGCGCCAAGCCCCAGTGCCCCTACTCCCGCTCGAGGAAGACGCACCGGCCAGCCCGATGCTTGGGCAGCCTTTCCGGCCCACCTGCCCACATTGCGGCTGCAGCGAGCTCCGCTGGGTCGGCCGGATACCCCGTCCCCCCATTCGTGGTCCATAGGCGGCGGGCCTGAGTTCGTCTCACCAACCTGGGAACCTCTTGAACGCGCGGATCTTCCCCGGGCCGGGTGTCTTGCGCGCCGACAAGGTCCTACCCCCTTGCTCACGCCCCTTGCGCAAGCCATTTCAAACCAACCACCGGCCCACTTGGCCCTTCAACCTGCTCTCAGCTCTCTCACGCCGTCGAGCCGTTGGACTAAACGGCTGGCGCCGTGAGGGGCGGACGGTGGGGATATGGAGTACGCTTCCGAGGTGTGGGGGCTGGCGGAGGCTGGCATAGGGTCGGCCTGACGGGCAGCCCGCGAACTGAAAGGAGCGTATATGAGCAGTGCACTTCGACAGCAGGTGATTGCCGACATGAAGGTGGCCGGTCTGGCGCCGCGGACGCAGCAGTCGTACCTGGAGGCCATGGGGCGGTTTATCCGGGCGACGTGGATCGTGCCCGAGCAGGCGACGGAGAAGCAGGTGGGGGCCTATCTTCAGGCCTTGGTCGAGCGGGGCATCTCCCCGGGCGGGTTCAAGCAGGTCCGGTTTGGCCTGCAGTTCCTGTTCGAGAACACGCTTCGGCGTGACTGGGGACTGTTTAAAAAAAGTGCCGAGCGCCCCAGCGCAAGCGCCTCCCCAGAGCGCCCGCCGATGCCGATTGTCGCCGGCTGATCGCCTGTGTGCGTCACCCCGTCTACCGTGCCTGCATCGCCCTGATCTACGCCTGTGGCCTGCGGATCGAAGAGGCGGTCTCCGTGCGCCCGAGCCAGATTGACAGGAAAGAAGGCACCCTCCGCATCATTGGCAAGGGCAACAAGGAGCGGATCGGTCTGCTGCCCCCGCCGGTCCTGGCCTCCATGCGGCGGGCCTGGACCACCCACCGGAATCCCCAGTGGGTTTTCGCCGCCCAAAGCGACGGCGGCCCTGTGCACGTTCGTACGGTCCGTAGCGCCTTTCATGCCGCCGGCGCGGAAGCGGGGCTGGCGGACCTGACCCCGCACAGCCTGCGTCATGGCTTTGCCACCCGCCTGCTGGAAAGAGGCGTGGAACTCCGCGTGGTGCAGATGCTCCTGGGCCACAGCAGCATCCGGACCACGGAGATCTATACCCACCTGACCGAGCCCCTGCGGGCGAAGCTGCGTGAACAAGTCAATCAGATCATGCACGATTTGGGTTGAGTCCCGGTCATGGGCCTCAGCCTGGCGGACGTGCTGGGCCGCTTTGAGACTGCCTATCGTCAGCAGTATCCCCAGGCGATTCTGCCTTCGCACGACCGCGCCATCCGCGACATCCAGACCTGCCGCACGCCGGCCCTGGGCGGGCACCTCTGGCACTGCCCGGAATGCGGCCAGGACCTCTACGTCTATCATGGGTGCCGCAACCGCAGTTGCCCCGCCTGCCATGCCGGCCAGACCCGGGCCTGGCTCCAGCAGCGGCAGGCCGAACTCCTGCCCTGCCCGTACTTCCATCTGACCGCCACCGTGCCCGAGGGGCTGCGGGCGATCATCCGGAGCCACCAGAAGGCCTTGTACGGTCTGTTGATGGCCACCACGGCCCAGAGCATCCTGGATCTGGCGGCCAATCCCAGACACCTGGGGGCCATGCCCGGCATCCTCGCGGTGCTGCATACCTGGACCGGCACGCTGACCTACCATCCCCACGTCCACTGTCTGGTCACCGGAGGCGGAGTCTCGCTGGATCAGAAGGACTGGGTGCCGACGCGGCCGGGGTTCTTCCTGCCCGTCCGGGTGGTCTCCCGGCATCTGCGCCATCTGTTTCAACAGGCGCTTCGCGACCAGCATCCTGCCCTCTATGCCCAGGTCCCCTCGCAGGTGTGGAGGCAAGATTGGGTGGTCCACTGTGTCCGCTGGGGCCGGGACGACCGGAACGTATTGGAGTACCTGGCCCGATACGTCTTCCGTATCGCCATTACGGAGCGGCGTATCCTGGCCATGGATGATCGGACCGTCACCTTCCAATACAAGGACCGCAAGGC
>JAGOQT010000455.1 GCA_018007255.1 Phycisphaerae bacterium
AGTTCATAGTCCGGGTTTCCGAGCAGATCTTCGCGGTTCCGCGGAAGGGTCTCGAACTGGTCGCTGAAGTCGTAGCTCAACGCCCCCAGAAGGCCGCAGGTCACGCGGAAGGGCTTGCTGGCCAGGTGAAAGGCAAAGGCCACGGCCCGCAGCACATCCATCTGGTTGGTCGAGGTCAGCCGAGTCCGTTCATCCGTAACCCCTTGCGCCCGCCGGATCTCCCCGTCGATGGCCGTGTCCGAAAACGCGATCTGCGTACAGAAATCAAACCGCTCCCGATGGCAGGCCAGGTATTGGAGCATGCGCCGACCTGTGCGGCTGACCGCCTGGATGGAGAAACGGTCCCCGGCCCCGGTCAGGTAGAGCGATGGCCTGGCCGTGCCGAAGCTCAGGGCCGAAGTGCCGGCCAGGTACTCCTTGGACTCGAACAGACAGGCGTGGGCCGACCGCCCGTAGTCGCTGAGCCGGGCGAAGAAGTCCACCGGGTCCGTGATGTCCATCTGCTTAACGATGGGCAGGATCTGGCCTGGCTTGGCCCTGGCAATCACGTCTTTGTAGTCTTCCATTCGTCCGCCTTGTCCGCATTGTCCTTCAAGCCGCTCTCAAGACCAACAAAAAAAGGCGGCCCGCCGTTTGTTTCGGCGGGCCGCCTGATCGATTTCCGGTGATCCGTCTGTGTAAAAGAGGACCGCATGCCCGCCAGGCTATCCCGCGGGGCACCACCAGCAACCCATGCTCCTGTGCGTAACTTGACCCATCTACACTGTCATTGAACCAGACTGCGGCAGGGAAGTCAAGGGGCAGGTGGCAGGAATCCCCCTGGCCGTGCCTGGCGGTGCATGGAAGGAGATCCGAATCTGAACAGGGGCGTTCGCCCCCGAAAATGACCTTGCCTTCCGTGCCGCACACAGAGTACAATACAAATCGCAGTCTACCTCAGTGCCTTGGTGATGCCGCGCAGGCGACTCCTGTGGCCCGGCCCTGGATCGAGCAGGGAACGACCCGGTAGGAGCGGCTGCGGCTGCCGAGGATGCCGCTCTCTTCAAGGAGGCCCCTGTACCAAGCGGGCCAGGTTTAGCCGCCATTGGAGAACCTGTCTGTGCTTGGGCCCGGGCTGTGGCTCCTCGTCCCTGCTTCGCCCGGCTAGGTGTCGGAAAACCTCGCTCCTGGCCTGGGTGTACGAGGAAAGAGTTGTTCTGTCCAGGGGTCTCCTGAAGGGCGTGGTAGGCGGGTGCATCGATCGGGCGCAGGAGGACTGCCACAGCGACGAGCGCAGAGACTGCAGCCGGCTTGGTATCGTTGGCGAGAATGGTCCCCAGCCCGGAGAACGGCTGAGACTTCGGCCGGTTTCCTTTCCACGAATGGAACCAGAGACAACAGGAACAATTGGAGGAAGACAAACCATGACCCTATCAAGAGCCATTGCACTCCTCATGGTGTGCCTGGCTGGAGCCAGTCTGGCAACAGCAGACATCACCATCGAGGTGATTCCCTCCTCAGCGCCCAATGCGTATGGGTCCCCCAGTTGGAGCGCCTACATGGCCAACGCCCTGTACTCGTTGGAGAACGGCTTGGGCAACCTCGGAGACCGGAACACAGATCCGACGGCGTATGAGATCGCGCCGGCCCAGATCCTGCCCGGCGAGATTGCCGTCACGAGCTTCAAGAGTTGGAGAGGGCAGGTGGCCCCGCCAGCTCCCTTCCTCAACGAGCTCGGCAATCGTCTGCACTTCGGCCTGCACGCGTATGGCGACGGCCAGGCACAATTCCGTCTGGAGGATCTCACGTTCGAACTGCACAGCAGCGATCCGTGGGATTCCCTGGCCTACACGGGGGACTTCATCGGCTACGGCTACACCGGTACCTCCCGGATCGGGATTGACTGGGGTCCGGACCGCGTCAAGGGCGGCGGGGACGACATCGTATACACCTCGGGGAACGGGATGACCCTGGTGGACGAGATCGTGTACGTGGGCATCGGCAACGCCTGGTGGCCGAGCAGCACCCCAGACCCCCAGACAGGTATGGATGAGTATGTTGCCTTCATTGAGGAGTATGACCCGATCGCGGTGTGCTGCACCTACGCGATTCAGGGATTCAGCGGTGCCTCGTGCGTGGATGTGGCGACCACGCCGGATCCCCCCCTATGCAGCACTTTCGAGGCGAAGGACATCCAGGAGACCAGCGCGAAGCTCTACGGCGACGTCATCGAGGACGGCGGACTGCCCTGTGAGTACCGGTTCGTGTATTGGCCCGACGGCGGATCTGCCGTGGCCACGGAGTGGACGGGGTACCTCACGGACGCGACCGCCCACGATGTGGCCGGCTTCCTGGCCACCGGCCTCACGCCCGGCACCGTCTATCATTACAGGATCGACGTGCGGGACGGGGCGGGCGAGGACGACGGCAATGTCCGCGACTTCGTGACCACCGCCCGCCTGGCGATCTCCTCCGGGCCCCATGGCTCGGTCGCCAAGCCCGGCGAGGGCGTGTTCCTGGGCACCAGGGGCAAGTCCATCGACATCGAGGCCCAGGCAGG
>JAGOQT010000456.1 GCA_018007255.1 Phycisphaerae bacterium
GCAGATACGCTCAAGACAGGCCCCGTGGTGTCCAGGGTGATCCTGGCCTGTGCTGCGAGGGCCCCCTCGCTCACGTTGCCCCGGTTGTCCTTGACCCAGGCATAGAGCCACTTGAGGCCATCCCCCGCGTCCTCGAGGACATAGGTGGAGGGCCTGGAGTCGAGCCAACCAGGCGAGTCCGGGGCGGGTGCGTCCCGCGACTCCGTGATCATCCAACCGGCCACGGTCCCGTCCGGATCCCCCTCGGTCATGGCGACCAGGACCTCTCGCTGGTTGGTGTATCCGGCGGTCGTCTCTGTCGGATCGGTCGCGGAGAAGCTGTAGACTGAGGGCGGGGCAGGTACGACCTCCCCTCTGATCGTGAAGGTGAACTCGGGCTGGGCTGCGTCGTTCGTGGTGATCCGCACGTCGCCTGTAAAGACCCCGCCCGCCTCTGCGTCGAACGTCACGGCGATCCCGTAGGACTCGCCCGGCCACAGGGCGGGGGTCTGTGCGGCATTGGCCCACCGGAACCCAGACGGCACCTCCACACCCTCGATCAACAGGATGCCCTGACCTGCGTTGTGGATCTGGAACACGTGCGTGGGGTCGGCCCTGTCCTGTGTCACCTGGCCGAAGTCGGTCAGGTCGGCCGCCTCAGGGGTTGCATCACCGCATGCGATGGATCGGCCCCCGCCCCAGACCTGGATCGCAGGCCCGGCCAGACCCTGGATGAGCACGTTGTCGAACTGCCTTCCCTGCGTGGGTGCGGGATAGGCGTTGTACTGCTGGAACTTGATCCTTACGTCCGAACGGTCCGTGGACCCGGTCTGGGCCATGGCCTGGGCCAGGACCTGCTCCAGGTCGAACTGCCTGGCCGCGAAGTCCTCGGCCAGGTCGCTGATCCTGAACCACAGCCGCCCGTCCAGGCTCAGGGAAACGCCGTCGCCGAGTGTGTGGCTTGCAGAGACGGCCGGCACGGGAAGCCACTGCTCGACCCCGATCGAGAAGTGGTCAAACGTCAGGGTCACCCTGTCGACATGGGAGAGGTCCAGGTGCAGGATGGCCTCGTTCAGCGACCAGACTTCATCTGCGACCGAGTCATCCAAGGTCAGCCTGCCGTCCACGATCTGGATGCGGCCCTGGTTGGTCGAGTAGCACTCCCACCCCACGCCGGGCGATTGACCGAACGACTCAACAGAGGACCAGGGCCTGGATGTGACGGCGATCATCAACTCTGCAGGCGTGCCGGTCGCGGTGTTGCCCGCCGGGTCCGCGGCTACAACGTGGACCTCATAGATCCCATCCGCCAACTGAGGTGCAATCGTGCCCTGTGGGAGGACCCAAGTCCCGTCTCGGTTGTTGTCCGCCGCATAGTCGCGGCCGTCCACGGTCACCTGTACGGATGCCTCTGGATCATCGACTGTACCGGTCAACCGGGGAGACCTGTCCAGTGTCCAGAGCCGATCCACGCCCACTCCGGGCGCCACGGTCTCGGTTGTGCTGGCTGGATCGGCCTGCAATAGCGTCGCCCCTGACAGAGCGGAAAAGGCCGGTTGGTCCCACTCGCTGGCGCGGGGGTCTTGCTGGACTCTCGAGGTGCCTGGGGTTAGGCCGACCTCCACCGCCTGTCCATCGATAGGGGGGGCGCAGGCGTCTGCCGGGTAGTACAGGCCCGCATCCATACTGAGCAGGATCCGCGACTCCAGTAGCTCGAATCGAGGGGCAGGCGAGGACTCGCTGTCCCTGCTGCGGCCCATTCTCTTGCTCAGCCAACTCCCAAGGCCCACGCCCGTCTCTCCTGGCGAAGATCCGTCAGTACATGGGCACTCCGTTGCCTGATTGTGCACACGGGCACAATCCATCCCAGCTAGAGTCCGCTGACATGCGCACATGTCCACGGATTGCCCAGATACTACCGATGTCTCCACCAGGCAGTCAATACAAAACATGCATCTAGCGCAGTATTCCTATATTTATCACGTTCGGTCGCAAACTAGACCCTATATGTCTTCTCACGTAAGGCTGGTGCAATGACGGTGTGGGGCGTGCCCATAGGGGGGAACCGATGTGTGTGTGGCAAGTGCGAGGAGGTTGCCCCCATTGCTGACCATGCCCCTTGCTTGCAGGATGTGCTCGTTGGACACACTGTGCAGGGCCAAGAGACAGGATGGGTGGGGCTCAAGCGGCGGCCTCATCCGTCCGATGCATGGGACAAAGTATCTAATGTTAAGATCGTAAGACTATGTGTTATGGACCTAGTACATATCATTGAGCCGGTCCAATGGCCAGAGACCTAAGACGCGGACGACGAGGCAAGTCCGGGGCACTCCCGTCCGAGGCGGTAGCCCGCATCGTTGCGGGTGTGCAGGGCAAGGCCGATGAGGCCAGGCGCAGGGGAGGGGTCCGCGCGATCGTGGACGAACTCATCATCCACCTGCTCCTGGATGCAGGGCTCAAGGCAGTGGAGGTCTGCCGGATCACGGTCGCTGACGCCCGCCTTGGCCAAGGGGCCGGGCTGTGGGTCCGAGACAGGCATGGGCAGGTGCGGAGG
>JAGOQT010000457.1 GCA_018007255.1 Phycisphaerae bacterium
CATCGGTATCCGACCCCAGGCGATCGGGAAACTGGGTCGGTTGCGTGCAGAGGGAACGACCGTGGACGTGGCGGTCCGGCTGGAAGACCTGGCTGAGCAGGCCGTCGAGTCGGGCGCGAGCGCCCTGTTGCTGGAGGGGACCGCAGCCGAGGTGGCGTCCGTCATCACCAGCAGGAGTGAGGTGCCGGTCATTGGCTGCGGGTCCGGGCCTGACTGTGACGGGCAGGTCCTGCTGTCCGCGGATATCCTGGGGTTGACGGATACGAGGCCGAAGTTCGCGAGCAGCTTCGGGGCCTTGGGCGAGATGTCCGTTGCGGCCTTTGCCGCATACAGCCACCACGTCCGGGCGGGCACGTTTCCGGGCCCGGAGTCCAGCTATCACATGAAACCTGGGGAGGCCGAGCGGCTCCGGGGTCTTCCCCGAAGGGGGGGCGCCTGCGACTCCGCGCCCGGCGCAAACGGCTGACCTGCCCTACTCGCGTGCCTCCCCGTGCTGGGCCGGTATGGGCAGGTTCAGTTCGGCCAGGAGCCTCTTCATGTCCTCCCAGACCAGCCGTCTGTTCTCAGGGGTGTAGTTCCTGAGCAGATACGCAGGATGATAGGTGGCCAGAAGCCTGACAGGCGGTGCATCGGGGCCGATGCGGACCTCATGGATGGGCCCCCGGAGCTGCGTAATGCTCTGGTTCGTGTTCAGGAGTGTCCTGGCCGCGTGGGCGCCGAGAGCGACGATGGCCTCGGGTCGGATGCACTCGATCTGGGCCTGTAGGAAGGGAAGGCAGGCGACGATCTCCTCCGCGCAGGGCTGCCGGTTCCCCGGCGGACGGCACTTCAAGACATTGGTGATGTACACATCGGCCCGTCGCAGTCCGCACGCTTCGATGATCCGGCCCAGGAGCTGGCCGGCCTTGCCCACAAAAGGCCGTGCCTGGGCATCTTCATCGGCCCCGGGGGCCTCCCCCACAAAGAGGATTCTCGCTCGGGGATGGCCCTCGCCTGGGACTGCATGGGTCCTGGACGATCCCAAAGGGCACCGGCGACAATCGCGGATCCGGTCGGCCACGGCCTCGAGGGTGGGCGAGGTCGCCTGGCGCAGGCGGTCGGGGCGCGGTGCAGCGGGCCGCACAGGGCCCGAGAGTGCGAAGCCCGTGAAGAAGGCGTCCATCTCCAGATGCTGTCTTAGAACCCTGTTCAGATCCATGGCGGGTGTCCCGCAGCCAAGGCTGGCCTGTGAACTGCAGCAGGAATATAGCGGCGACTGGCGGAGCGTGGCAAGCCCCCATTGTGTTGGTTAAGAGAAAGTAATAGAATGCAGTGGCGTGCTGATGATGGTCCCCTGCTAGTGGAAGGAACGGCCCATGCACCTGGAGAACCTCCGGGTCCTGTGCGACATCGTGGAGTTGGGGAGCTTCTCCAAGACCGCTGAGAAGCACCTGCTCAGCCAATCGGCCATCTCCCAGCAGCTGGCCCAGCTCGAGGCCATGCACAAGTGCCAGTTGGTGGATCGCCAGAAGCGCCCCATCGAGCTGACCAAGGCAGGGCATCTGCTCTATGCTGCGGCCAGAGACATGCTGGAGAGGTATGAACAGTTCAAGAGCGAGCTGCACGCCCTCAAGTCCTCCACAGGATCCCGTCTGAACGTGGCTGCGATCTATAGCATCGGCATGCACGCCCTGCCCGGCCATGTGAAGCGGTTCATGTTGGAGTATCCGAACGTGAACATGCACGTGGAGTATCATGAACCGGAGCGGGTCTATGAGCTGGTGCTCAACGGCGAGATGGACATCGGTCTGGTGGCGGTGCCCAAGCACGACAAGAGGCTGGAGGTGCACGAGTTCCAGCAGGAGGTGCTGGTCCTGGCGTGCAGCGGACGACATCCGTTGGCCAGCGAGAAGGAGATCGACATCCATCGACTCCAGTTCGAGCGGTTCATCGCCTTTGACAAGGGGGTCCCCACGCGGGTGTGGATCGACGGCATCTTGGCCCGCTACAACGTGGTGGTCCGTCCGGTCATGGAGTTCGACAACGTGGAGACCATCAAGCGGGCCGTCGAGATCAACGCGGGCGTGGCGATCCTGCCCGAGGCAACCCTGCTTCAGGAAGTGGCAGGCGGTTCCCTCAGGGCTGTCCGGTTCTCGAACGAGAGGTTCTACAGGCCCACGGGGATCATTGTGCGCAGAGGCAAGGTGTTGGGCCAGGCGGGGCGGTACTTCATCGATCTGCTTCGCGGCGGACAGCCCCGATCCCAGTAGGCTGGGGCCCGAGCGGCCGCGGGGCGCGGACAGGAACTCTCCGGATCCCTTGTACGTATGTCCATCAGAGCCGTGATCTTCGACCTGGATGGGACCCTGACGGAGCCCTTCCTGGATTTTGATGCGATCCGCAGGGAGATTGGTATCCCTGAGGACGGCCCTCCCATTCTGGAGGCCATGGGAAAAATGGGCGAACGTGAAAGACGTAGGGCTGAGCAGATCCTGGTCGCCCATGAGGCCCTCGCGGTGGAGCACTCTAGGC
>JAGOQT010000104.1 GCA_018007255.1 Phycisphaerae bacterium
GGGCTCCCCTCCCGGACCTCCGCGCAGGCCGACCCTGCCTCGGGCCTGGGCCTCCGGCGGAGTCGGGCCCTGGGGCCTCTCGCCCAACCGGGGCAGTTCCGGGGGGGGGATCGCAGCCAGTCGCTGTTCCACCTCCCGCACCTGGCGACGGAGCAGGGCATCGGCCAACAGCCGGTCCCGCTCAAGGACCTGAACGTGGCCCTGAAGCTGCTCCTGCAGCTCCAGCCGGGCATTGGCCTCCAGGGTCTCGCGGGTCTTGGAGGACAGGCGATCCTTGGCCACGCGGATGGAGACCTGCAGGAGCAGCGACGTCAGGATCAACGGCGTCAGCGCGATCGCCAAGAGAAGCACAAGCAGACGATTGCGTATCGTCATCTCGATCCGCCCCAGAGAGCCACCGGTTCGACGGGTCCACGAATCCGTTCACGGTCATGGACAGCTTGGGATTATACCCACCCTTGGACGGCCTAGAAAGCCCTCCAGTCAGACCGTTGCTGACAGGTCCACCCCGCACGGGCCACAACGGCCCCTAGTCACGATACCTCTCGATCCACCGGACCCAGGCCTGGCGGTCCTGGCCGAAGTCCCTTCCCGTGAGGTCCCTCAGCTTCCACAGGGCCCGCTCGCCCAGCGTGGCCGGCGACTTCTGAGGGCGAGGCCTCGCCCTCGGCTTGACGGGCTCTTCATCCTCCTTCTTGTCCTGGGCGGACAGGTAGAGGAAGAGCTCCACCAAGAATGGGTCCTGCAACTTCGTGACCACGATGCGCGGGATGGGCCTCGGATCGTCGATCATGGAGGCCAGGGCCAGGAGCGTGCGCCCGGAGACCCTGCCTTTCACGGCCCGGATGGCGGCATCCCGGATCCACTCGTCCCGGTCCGGATCGGACAGGACCGCGCAGGTGACGGACTCCGCATCGGCCTGCGGTCCGCGCTGCCAAACCCGCTGGAGAAGCCCTTCCACGACCCAGCGGTTCTCACTGCCAGCCCCATCCAGGAGCCAGGCCCTCTCGTCGGGCCAGGGACCCTGGGCCAGGCGCCAATCCAGCCATTGTGCGTAGGATTGCAGGCGGGACTCACCGGTCACGCACTGGAGTGTGTCCTTCCAGAACTCCATCCCCGCATTGGGGTCCTCCTCGCCGCCCCACGCCAGGAGGCACACGTCCGTGAGTTCCTCAGGCGTCCCCTCCGCGGCAAACCACTGGATCCCTGCTCCCCCGGAGAGGCTCGGGGGCAGCAGCGGCCAGAGCCACACAGGGGGCCAGGTGAGTTTGAGGTCGAGGACCGGACGGGCCGCAGTCAGAAGGTCGTTCCGCCGGTCCAGCGGGGTGAGGCCCAGGTATCGGTCCGGGAGCCACGACCGGGCGTACGCAAACGGGGGCATCCCCGCCAGAAACGGGTGTTTGGATCGGGACGCATGCCTGACAAAGGCCCGGCCCGCCTGGGCCAGTGCCCCCCTGCCCTCGGTGGACAGGAGGGTGAAAGTTCGGCGTTCCGCAGCCAGGCTTCTTTGGCTGCGAGGCTTGGATTTGCGTCCCTCCTGCGGCGACTCGAATCGCTCCACCAGGGGCATCAGGGTCTCTGCGGCGTGCCACCACAGGAACCGGCGGCGGTCGTCCAGGGAGTAGTCCTTCTTCTGGAGGAGCTGGCCGGTCTTCTCAACGAGGTCCTGGACAGACTGGCGTTCCGCCTCGGTCAGGCCCAGCCTGTCCGGGGCGGCTGCGACCCGCTGGAAACAGAGGTGAAGGGCCTCCAACTCCTCGAGGTCTCCGCAGCGGGCGGGGACCGGGTCGAACCGCCCCGGGCGATCCGCCAGGAGCCGGACCGCGTCCCCAGCGACCTGCATGGATCCCAGCAGGTCGTCGTAGTCCACCTTGTCCGCGGTGTCGCCGGGCCTGTGGTAGCCCTTGTACAGCCCGCACGAGAAGAACAGCACGGGGACATCCAGGGGCTCGAACACCACGTGATCTCCCCTGGGCCCGGCCACGTCCGTTCCCACAGGGAGGATCTCCAGCCGGTCCCCGGCCAGGCAACGGATCTGCCTCCGTAGATCAGGGTACTCCTCCGTACCCACCACGAACAGCCCGCGGTCCAGGACCTCGAACCCGCTGCGGCCCAGGAGGTCCAGGTTGACTACGCCTGCAACCCGGTTCGGGTCATAGTCAGGCCGGCACGTGAAGGCAAAGGCCCCCAGCAGGAAGGTCTCTTCCAGATCAAAGGCCGCAAAACAGACGGACCGCCTGGGACGCGGGCCGGCCAGGGCCAGGTCCTTGGCGATCTCCACCATCGCAGCCACGCCCGATGCGTTGTCCGCTGCCCCAAGACACAGGCCCTGCCGGGTCCAGCCCAGGTGGTCGTAGTGGGCACACAGGATCACGACCTCATGGGCCAGGTTCGGGTCGGCCCCCGGCAGCACGCCCACGACGTTGGTGCCGAGGACAAAGGGCTGGCTGAGGCCCTCGGCCTGTCCCCAGGGCACGAGCCCACACGCGGCGAACTGCCGTTCGATGTATCTCCGGGCTGCGGCGGCCCCGCTCGAGCGGGGCCTGCGTCCGCCCAGGCTGGGGTCCGCCAGGAACCGCACATGCGCCCGGAGCCTCTCCTGGCCGACCTGGGAACCGCCGACCTCAGTCCGTGCAGGCCCCGCACACCCGCCTGCGCAGAACAGACCCCAGAGGATGGCTCCGCACGCACAGGTTAACCGGGTGACCCTATCCAAGCTCAACACCTGGGACCATCGCCCCCTGCCCTGGCCCAACAAGGGTGGCCACAGTATCCGAGGGAATCCCCGGCCTGTCAAGGCGGGGCCGCGAGCGCAAGGCTGGCCCGCCTTGCACGAAACGAGCCTGACAGGTACACTGGAGGAGCGGCTGCGGGAGACCCCAGTCCGCAGCCGTGGTGCGTACTCACTCGCCCGGCGAAACCAGCGGGCACACAACGGATGGAACGGCGATGACCTCTGTGCGTCGGGGACGACTTCTTCTGACCTTGGCCCTGCTCGTGCCGTGGGGGGGAGGTCTGTCCCCCGGGGCGTCCATTGTAGTCGGAACAGGGGACCCCGACGAAGCCACACCCGACTCGGCAGCGGTCTACACCTGGAGCGGGACGGATTGGGTGAAGGTCTCTCCGGAGCCCGGCAAGGGCCTGGGCGGCCACATTGCGGTCTACTGCCTGTGCGAGTTCATGGGCCAGATCTATGCCGGGACGGACGGCGGGCAGGTGTACGTCTATGCGAGCGGGACCACATGGACCCGCACGGGGCTGGACGGCAGCGAGATCCCGAGCCACGCGACGGTCCTGTCGCTGACCACGTACATGGGGGCACTCTACGCGGGCACCCGGCCTGCGGGCCTGTACCGCTACGACACGACTGCCAGCCGATGGTCCAAGGTGGACATCGACCTGCACGAGATGCAGGGAGTGGTCGCCATGACAACGTGGACGGACCCCGAGGCCCAGGACCTGAGGCTGTACCTAGGCGACGTGTACCACGACATGGTGATTGCCTACAACGGATGGACCAGCGACAAGGAGTTGTCGATCTTGGCCCCGACGGGTTCGTGCATATGGGACTTCCAGGCGTTCCAGGATCACCTGTACGCCTGCGCGTATGAAGGCCGGGTCTACGTTCGGCAGCCCGAGTGCCTGCCCGGGAGCGGGGCGTGCTGGGTCCTGGCCACCCCGTCTGCAAGGGGCTACACCGATGCCTGGCAGATGGAGGTCTTCCAGGGGAAGCTCTATGTGGCCTGTGACGGGGTCCTCGAGCGTGGGGTCGCAGAGGAGTCGCACTGGGACAGCCTCACCCTGGAACCGGTCTTCTCCGTGCCCGCGGCCGGACAGGGAACGGACGACATCAAGGCCATGACCGCCCTCGATTCCCTCTACTTCGGAACCCGGCACGGTCGAGTGTACCGCTATGACGGCCGGGAGGATCCGATCCAACTGGGGCCTTCCCTGCCGTGTGTGTTTGCGGTGCTGGGGGGCGCCCCGCTCGAGAGATCCTTGAAGGTCGACGATCTGGAGATCCTCCTGCGCGGGCGTCTGTCCGGGGGCGAACCCCTGACCTATCAAACCGACTTCAGCCTGTCCGGGGAGTCCTCCGGAACGGTGACCCTTCTCGAGGTCCTCCCCACGGACGTGGACTTCGTCGCTGCAACGCCCGAACCCAACGAAGTGGACGGGCGCATGCTCCTGTGGCATCTGGGCAGGGTGGAGGGCGAGACCCGCAGTGGCGTCCTGTCCGTCACGGTCCGGCCCAGGCCGGGATTGCCCCTGGGTTCCGAGTTGGTCAGCACGGTCCTGGTCCTGGATGACGGCATGCAGATGGGGGAGGCCCAGAGCAAGGCGCTCTACGGCGTGGAACGCCTGTTCGTCGATCCGAACGCCGCGGGGCCGGCCTCGGACGGGTGCGCGTGGGAGACGGCCTTCACGACCCTGACCGAGGCCCTGCACAGGGCGGAAACCTACGGGATTCCAGAGATCTGGGTTGCGCAGGGCGTGTATGAGCTGCCGGAGCGGGGCCAGCAGGACGATCCTGGCAGCGGCTTCCTGCTCCGGCCCGGGCTCGCCCTGCGAGGGGGATTCGCAGGCCACGAGCAGTCCGCAGCGGAACGCCGCCTGGCGGCCCATCCGACGATCCTGACCTGCAGGGCACTGACCGGACGGATCCTCGTGGTCGACGCCCCCCGGGGTCCGAGCCAGGACTCCCCGCGGCCCACGGAGATCCTGATCGAAGGGATCACCCTCCGGGGGCCTGGGCCGGGCTTCCAGGTGGACGGGATCCATGCCACCACGGACCCCCTTTCGAGGCCTACGGTCCGGCACTGTACGTTCGAGGAGTGCTTCCACGGCCTGTTTCTCGAGGACGACAGCGGGGCGATTGTCGAGGACTGCCTCTTCACGGCAACCGTCTTCGGGGTCTCCGCATCGGGGGCCGGCGCGGCCGTCGACCTCGCCCGCTGCCTGTTTCAGGAGAACCTGTGCGGGGTCTATCTGGGAGAGGGGGCCTCCGTTGCCGCGCAAAGGTGCACCTTCACGCGGAACGGAGGCGTCTCCATGTGGGACGATCGGTACGCCGGGGGCATGGTGGCGTTCTGCCACGGGGCGCAGATCACGGATTGCCACTTCAGCGAGAACCGTGCCCGCATCGGCGGGGGGCTCTACCTCTGCGATGCCGGAGGCCCCGCAGACACCGAGGTGCGGATCTCCGGATGCGAGTTCGCGGGCAACACCGCGGTCTGGCCGCCGCCCTTGGGCGACGAGCGGTCCACCGGAGAGGGCGGGGGCCTGTTCATCGACCACCGGGACTTCGTTGTGGCCGATTCGTGGTTTGTAGGCAACACCTCGCCCGTCGCCGCAGGGGCCCTGGGATGCCGCGGTTCAAGCGGGCAGGTGGTCCGGACGTTCTTCCACGGCAATCAAGTCACCGGGCCCATCTCCTGGGGAGGCGGGGCCCTGGCCGCCGGACACCTGCAGGGGCCGCTCAAGGTCGTCCGGAGCGTGTTTGCGGACAACCGTGCACCCTACGGCGGCGCCCTGTCGTGCGCGGCCAATGGGGACCAGGCCACGGACCTGGTGAGCTGCACGTTCCTGCAGAACCAGGGCACCGAATGGGCGGGCGGGGCCTTGAGCCTGTGCAGCGAGAAGGTGAATCCCCGCACCACGGTCGGCAGCAGGGCGACCGTGACGGACTGCCTGTTCTACGGGAACACAGGCAGGCTGGACGGCGCCCACATCGAGGTCTACGCGGGCAGCACGTTGACCCTGTGCGCGTCGGCCATGGACGGGGGCTGGTACCAGCCCGCCGCGGTCTGGGTGGAACTCGACCAGCAGAACCATCGCCTGGGACAGGTGGACGTGAACGACCTGTACGCCATGCCCATCCTGTCCGGCTCCCCCTTCCGGCCGGAGGTGGCGATGGACTGTCACCTGCGGCCGCCCCATGCCACGGAGACCGTTCATCCGATCGACTGCGGCCAGGCGAGGCCCGAGGCCGAGGCCGGGCAGGACATCGACGGGGACCCCGTCCCCCTGGGCAACGGCTGGGACCTCGGGGCCGACGAGTTCAACCCGGACAGCAACGAGCCCTGTCGGGTGTGGCCTGCTCAGGTGGTCTGGGACTGCACGACGACAGGGGCCCCGGATCTCTCCATCTCCTTCTGCTCGGCCCGGTACGCAGAGGACGCGGCCTCCGAGCCCGATCACATTGAGCTGGCCTGGATCAGTGGCTCCACCCCCAAGACCTTGGCCTCTGTCCCCGTCCTCTCCGCCGGAGGAGGTGTCGTACTGGACCGGATGACGCCGGAGGGCGTGGCCGACGGCCATGTGACCTTCTCGGTGGCAGACCTGGACCTCCGCAGCGGGGTCTATGTGGCCCGCGTGGTCCAAGCGGGCGACAGGCCGGTGGTCAAGGCCACCTCGTGCCGGTTCTTCGTAAGGGGTGTCCCGCCCGACCCCAGGACCTTCCCTTGAACTCCTGATCTCAGTCCCGGATCCCCAGGTCGTCCTTGGTCAGCAGGCTGTCGAAGGCAAACCCTGCGGAGGCAATGGCCTCGCCTGCGCCCTGCCTGCGGTCGATGGTGGCCACGATCTTCACCACCTTGGCCCCGGACTCGGTAATGACCTTGGCCGCCTCCAGGACCTGGCCACCGGTCGTGGCGATGTCCTCGACCAGCAGAACCGCATCCGTCGCGCAGATCCTGCCCTCGATGAGCTTGCCCGTTCCGTAACCCTTCTTGCTGTTGCGGACGATCACCCAGGGCCGGCCTGTCTCCAGGGCCGTGGCCGCAGCCAGGGCAATGCCCCCCAGCTCCGCGCCGGCAATGAGGGTGACCTCATCCGTGACGTGGCGGGCGAACTCCCGGCCCAGGGCCTTGAGGATGTCCGGGCAGGTCTCAAACAGGTACTTGTCCAGGTAGTACCTGCTCTTCTTGCCGCTCCGCAGCGTGAAGTCGCCTTCCAGGTATGCGGTCTCTTTGATCCGCCGGATGAGGTCTTGTCGTGTCATGGATCTCCTAGACGTGCAGTTCGACCTTGCGATGCAGGGTCCTTCGGTATCTCCGCAGGATCGGCCCGGCCACCTCGGCCAGGTACTCCTCCACCTGCTGGGGGGCCCGGCCCACATAGTCGGCCGGGCGCAGGACCCGGGCGAAGTCCACCTTTGCGAACGCCGGATCGGTCTGGAGGCGCAGGATCAGGTCATTGGGCATGCCCTTCTGCTTGACCTGTGCAGCCGCAGCGTGGGCGTGCCGGCGGATTCGCTCGTGCAGGTCCTGGCGGTTGCCCCCCGCCATCACTGCGGCCATGAGGATGTTCTCGCTGGCCATGAAGGGCAGTTCTGCGGCCACGTGACCGGCGATGACCTTGGGGTACACGACCAGTCCGTTCAGGACGTTGGTGAGGATCTCCAGGATCCCATCCACGGCCAGGAAGGCCTCCGGGATCACGAGCCTGCGGTTGGCCGAGTCGTCCAACGTCCGTTCGAGCCACTGTTCGCTGGCCGTCATCCCTGGGCTCGTGGCCAGACTCAGCACGAACCGGGCCAGGGCCGTGGCCCGCTCGCACCGCATGGGATTCCGCTTGTAGGGCATGGCCGAGGAGCCCACCTGCGAGGTCTCAAAAGGCTCTTCGATCTCCTTGAGGTTGGCCAACAGGCGAAGGTCATTGCAGACCTTGTGGGCCGACTGGCCCACCAGGGCCAGGACGCCGATGACCTGGGTATCGATCTTCCGGGGATAGGTCTGGCCCGTCACGGGACAGACCGTCTTGAAGCCGAAGGCCGCGGCGACCATCCGGTCCAGGCGCTGGACCTTGGCATGACTGCCGTGGAAGAGCTCCAGGAACGAGGCCTGAGTCCCCGTCACACCCTTGATGCCCCGAAAGGGGAGGGTGTCCATCCGGTGCTCGACCTCTTCCAGGTCCATGACGAACTCCTGCGCCCAGAGCACGGCACGCTTGCCGACTGTCGTGAGCTGCGCAGGCTGATAGTGCGTGAACGCAAGGGTCGGCATGGACCGGTGTCTCTTGGCGAACCGCGCCAAGAGGGCCACGACCGCCGCGAGCTTGCCCGCGACCACCCGGAGCCCCTCCCGCATCAGGATCAGGTCCGCGTTGTCCGTGATCGTGCAGCTCGTCGCGCCCAGGTGGAGGATCGGTGCGGCCTCGGGCGCAGCCTGGGCGAAGGCGTGGATGTGGGCCATCACATCGTGCCTGAGCCTCTGCTCCAGTCTGGCCGCTTCGTCCAGGTCCAGGTCGTCCAGGTGCGCGGCCATCTGATCGATTTGGACCTGGCTGATCTGCAGACCCAGCTTCTTCTGGGCCCTGGCCAGTTCCAGCCAGAGCCTGCGCCAGGTGCTGAACTTCTTCTGGGGGCCGAACAGCTCGGCCATCTCTCTGGAGGCGTTCCTCTCGACCAGGGGACTCGCATACACGGTCTTGTTCGCAGTCATGGCTTACTCCCTCTGTTGGATCCGCTTCTCGCGTTGCGCCAGCAAGGACTCGATCTCCTCCAGGACCGACTCCGGGAGCCGAACGTCGCCGGCCGGCGCGGTCTCCTGGATCTGAGAGGGTCTCCTGGCCCCCACGATCGCGCTGGTGACCTCCGGTCTCCTGAGGACCCAGGCGATGGCCAACTGGGCCAGGGGGACCCCGACCCGTCCGGCGATGGGCTGCAGGGCCTCCACGAGTTCCAGGGTCTCGCTGAACTGGGGCTCCTGGAAATCCAGGATGCGGAGGCGGTGGTCGTCCTGGGCAAGTTGGGACAGGCGATCTCGATTGAACCTGCCTGTAAGCAGACCCCGTCCCAAGGGGCTGTAGGTGACCATGCCGATCCCGCGGTCCCTGCAGTAGGCGGCCAGATCGACCTCGATGTCGCGGTGGAGCATACTGTACAGGGGCTGCACCGATTCCACCGGGTGGATCCGGGCCAGGCGCTCCATCTGGTCGATCGAGAAGTTGGACACGCCCAGGTGGCGGACCTTGCCCTGGTCCCGGAGGCGGGCCATCTCCTCCCAGGCCCGCTCGATGTCCTCTGCGGGCATGGGTCGGTGGATCTGATAGAGGTCAATCTCATCCACGCCCAGGCGGCGCAGACTCGCTTCACATTCCCGACGGATGCTGTCCGCCTTCAGACAGTAGACCCGCTCCTTCTTGTCGTTCCAGAGCATCCCGCACTTCGTGGCGATCAGGGGGCGGAGGCGGACCTGCCGCAGTGCAGCGCCGACCAGTTCCTCGGAGTGCCCGCAGCCGTAGATGGGGGCGGTGTCGATCCAACCGACCCCGCACTCCCCCACCGCAGCCACGATGGCGCGCACGGCCTCTCCATCCTCTTGGGGCCCCCAGCCCACCTCCCAGGGACCGCCGAGGGCCCAGGTCCCCAGGCCCACTGTGGTCAGTTCAAGATCGGTCTTGCCCAGGCGGCGCGTCTGCATGGTCCCGTCCCAGAAAAGCCTTTCACCAGAGTCCCCGGTAACATAGTGGCAAGCCCGTCCCATATCAATCCCTTTGTCGGGTTTTGCCCAAGGCCAATTGCATTCTACTCTATGTATAGCAGCGTTCGGATGGCGGGACACGAACCGGAGAGGAAACGGGACCATGAGCAGCGTCTGCATACTTGACCGTGCGGAATCGAGGGACCTCCTTCACAAGGCCTTCCAGAACCGGATGCCCGGGATCCTCTCCTACACGTGCAGGAACAAGTGGCACGTGGCCCGGGTCGTCCTGGCGGATCTGACCGAGGACCGGCTCCAGGTCGAAACGCTGCCCGGTCCGACCGGCCCCCAAGCGGTCCACATCCACGTTGGGCAGACCGTGGGGATCTCCTTCAAGATCGCCTATGGCAAGTTCCTCTTTGACGCAACGGTGGAGACCTACCAACCCCCCGTGGACCCCTCCAAGGGAGGGAGGGTCGTCCTGGCGTGCCCGGACCAGATGGAGGCCATCCAACGGCGCAGCTACTATCGGGTAACGGTTCCCTCCTCCCTCACGGTTCCGGTGGTCCTCTGGCACCGGCTGGGAGCCCCCCTGCTGGACGGCACGGGACAGAAGGCAGCGCAGGGGAGACTGGTCGACCTGAGCGCAGGGGGGGCGCAGGTCGCGATCCCCTGTGGACCCGGGGACCCGGACAACGGGCAGAGACCCGACTTCAAGCAGGGCCAGTACGTGGGCGTGCGATGTACGCCCTTTCCCTCTGAGGCGCCGCTCACGTTCAACGCCCAGATCCGGAACGCCCTGCCCACGGCGGACGGCTCCCTCCTGTGCATGGGCCTGCAACTGGTCGGGCTGGAAGCCAGCCCCGAGGGCCGCCGGACCCTGTCCCGGATTGCCGTAATTGTAGACCAGTACTATCGTATGAATGAGATGCGCGGCCCCGGGTCGGCCCCGGCCGTGCAGGCCGTGCAGACGCCCTCTGTCCAAGGGCAACCCCAGCCCACGCACACCGAGCCCGCGGTGAGGTGACGCTGTCTGCTGCCCTGCACGTCAGTCCGGGCCCCGCGCCTGCTCCCGTCTCCCGTTGCGCAGGCATTTTTCTATTGACAACCGCCCGGACCTCCGTATACTCCCGCGTATTGGAGATCGGACGAGGCCGCTGGTTGGCATGCAGCGGCGGGTACAGAGTAGGAGGCTAGGGGTATTTTGAGAATGGATGCTCAGACATCGAGGGTTTGTCGCTAGCGTGTTCAGCGGGGACAGCCTCGAGAAGCGGACCGAGTGGTGACGGTCTCCGGTCAGGCAAGCCCATTCCTGCCAGCCTGATTCCGGGGGTGAGGTAGAGCGGTTCGCATCCTTCCCGTTCCAGCATTCCATTCCACAGGTTCCCGTTCCTCTGGCCTGAGTTCTGTCGGCGCACACGGTTTGTCCGTGCGCTCGGGTGGACGGAAACGGTGAGGGTGCGCACCAGGTGAGGAGATGCAGATGGATGGGTGAAAACGGGTGTTGAACAGGCCAGACTAGGGAGGGCCTGTGAAGGGAGTCACCTGGTCAAGGAAGGAGAACGATGATGAAAAGGTATGTCACAGGCATGGGGATCGTGGTGCTGATGGGGTTCGTGTGCCGTACGGCGACGGCGACCGTTCCGGGCAGTGCGATCACAGGAGTGGACAACGACGTGACGGGCACGTTCAGCCAGAACACCTCGTTGATTGGAGGCG
>JAGOQT010000105.1 GCA_018007255.1 Phycisphaerae bacterium
CCTTGGCCTGGTCCACCTTGAGGGTCCTGCCCCCCAGCTCCGCGCCGTTCATGCCCTTGATGGCCTCCAAGCCGGCGTGGGTGTCCCCCATCTCCACAAAACCGAACCCACGGGATTGGCCCGTGGCCGGGTCCTTCACGATATTGACCGAGACGACCTGCCCGAACGGCTCAAATGCCGCCTGGACCTCCTGTTCCGTGGTTTGGAATGCCAAACCGCCCACATAGATCTTCATGCCACGTTCCTTTCCAACGAGGTAGGGGAGGAGAAATGACGGAAACGGAAGGCTCTAGGACGGACCAAACCCACAGTGGGTCTGTGCCGCGGGCGCTCGATCGCCCCATCATTCCCATTCTACGGGCCGGAGCCTACCACATTGGGGCCGAAAGTGCAAACATAGAATGCCCGCTTTTTGGAGGCCCCAAGCAGAATCCGGAGTCCGGGGGAGAGAACAAGCCTGTTGCAGGGCCGGGACAGGCCGGGGTATGCTATCCTGGCCCACGGGACAGGGCAGGCCGGCATAGGAAAGGATGGCCCATGGCTGAAGGCAGTCCGGTGCAACACCTCTTCGACCACTTCCTCTTCCCCCAGATCTTCAGGGCCTTCCGCATGGCCATCCATCCCCGGAAGATGGCCCTTGCCTTCCTGGGCGTGGCTGCGATCGGCCTTCTGGGATGGGCTATGGACCTCAACCGGGTCGTGACCACAGACGGCTTGGGCCGGTCCGGCCTGGATGCCTATGTGGGGGGTGTCGGTCGTCTGGGGGGGGCCACGGCCCACACGGGTCTGCAGACGGGGGAGCCCAGGGGCCTGTTCGGCGAGTTGTATCGATTCTGGTCAGGTCGGTTCCACGACACCTTCTATGCCCTGTCCAGGATGGACATCCCCGGTGTGACGCGCCACCTCACGGCCTGTCTGCTGGCCCTGGAGTGGGCCTTTGTGAACGACCCCCTCTGGAGCACCCTGTTCTTCGCGTTGACGCTCCTGATCCTGGCCGTGGCCGGCGGGGCGATCTGCCGGATCGCGGCCCTGCAGTTCGCCCAGGGCGAGCGGCCGGGGTTTGTCCGGTCCCTGCAGTTCAGCGCACTTCGGTTCTCCCACTTCTTCCTGGCCCCGCTGGTCCCGCTCATGCTGATCTGCGCGGCAGGGCTCCTCGTGGCCCTTTTGGGCCTTGCAGGCAATGTCCCCGGGGCCGGGGAGGTCCTCGTGGGCCTGGGCATGCCCTTGGCCCTGGTCCTGGGCATGGTCATGACCTTCCTGGTGGTCGGATCGGTCGCGGGGTTCAACCTCATCTTTCCGGCCGTGGCCTATGACGACTCGGATGTCTTTATCGCTGTGAACAACTCCTTTCGGTACGTGTTTGCCAGGCCGTGGCGGTACGGCTTCTACACCCTGTTGGCCGCGATCTACGGGGGGATTACGTACTACTTCATGCGGCTCTTCGCGTTTGGGGTGCTCTGGATCAGCTATCGCTTCCTGCAACTGGGCTTCGTACAGGGCAACGCCAAGCTGGAGCGGCTCTGGCGAGAACCGTCGTTCGCGGACCTGTTCGGCCAGTCCCTCGTTGTGGGCGCGGAACCGTCCTGGTCCATCGGGGTGGGTCGGTTCTTGATCCAGGCTGCGGTCCTGGCGGTCGTGGTCCTGCTGATCGCCTTCTGCGTGAGCTTCTACTTCACGGCCAACACCCTGATCTACGCCCTGCTCCGCAAAGAGGTCGACGACATCCCCCTGGACCAGGTCCAGACCCTTGAGGACGAACTGGACCACGTGGTCCCGGGGCCGGCAGCACCGTCACAGGGGGCCCCTGCCCCTGCGATGGACTCAAGCGACCCCCCCGCCACCCCGTAGCCCCTCCGCACCTGCCCGCATGGCCCTTGACGCGGGCGCCCGTGTCTGGACAATGGGGACCGTCGGCGCGTTCAGGGGTTCTGCGTGGCAGGCCAGTGCATATGCCCAGGCAAATCGAGTTCGCAGGCATCCGGCTGCTGGTTCTGGATGTGGACGGGGTGTTGACGGACGGCACGGTCCTGCTGCACGCAGACGGGTCCGAGAGCAAGTCCTTCAGCCTGCTGGACGGCCATGGGGTCAAGATGTGGAGGCGGGCGGGATTGGAGGTGGCCCTTCTCAGTGGAAGGCCCTCCCCGGCCACCCGTTGCAGGGCGGCCCAGCTCCAGATCGAACACGTGCTGGAGGGGCATACTCAGAAGCTGCCTGCACTCAAGGGGCTCCTCGGGCAACTGGGGCTGAGGCCCCAGCAGGCGGCCTATGTGGGCGACGACCTCCTGGACCTGCCGCCCCTGCGATATGTGGGGTTCGGCGTGGCCGTGGCCAATGCGGTCGACGAGCTCAAGCAGTACGCGGACTACGTCACAACCCGGGCAGGCGGCCACGGTGCAGTCCGGGAGGTCATTGAGGTCATCCTCAAGCAGGGTGGCTTCTGGGAGTCCGTGATGGAGAGGTATCAGGCCGAGCCGGAGCCGGGGTCTTCATGAACTGGGACCTGCGAAAGACCGTAGTGGGCGTGGCCTCCCTGGCAGGCCTGATCATCGTGTACCTGATCTATGCCCGGTCCTTCCACACACCCCCGATCCCGGTGCACGCCCCGGACAGCGGTCTGGAGGCCTTCGACGCCAACCACCCCAACGGAGGAACGGGCCGGATCGGCTCCCTGAACGTCGGACCTGTGAAGCGGGTGGTGTACGAGGACCGCGACGACCAGGGACGACTGGTCCGCACGTGGGGATTTGACGACCTTTGGCACGGGGGACAGGACGTTTGGGAGGTGAAGAAGCCCTTCGTCATGCTGTATCTGGAGGACGCCAACTGCGCGATCACCGCGGACGGCGGCAGATTCACCGTTCGATCGGGCCAAGTGCGACCCTCCCCCACCGACGGGACCCTGTCCGGCCATGTGGAGGTCCAGATCCAGCCCCACCCGGGGGCCCGGACCCCCGCATGTCAGGTCCATCTGGACGACATCACCTTCGTGGGGACCACCTCCCGCTTCACGTCGACCGGGCGTATCGAGTTCGCCTCCGAGGCCGTCCAATGGACCGGGCGCAAGGCGGAGTTTCTGTACAACGACCAAGCCCGGAGGCTCGAGTACTTCCACCTTGCGCATCTGGACAGCCTGGTCCTGAGGTGGCCCAAGGAGCAGTCCCGCACTGGGGACGCCGGCCCCGAGCCACAACAGGGCGGGCAGACCCCGCAGGACCAGTCCTACCAGTGCCTGGTCCGCGACCGGGTGTGGGTCCAGACGGCCCAACAGGCAGTGTACGTTCGACAGTATCTGCTACTGACCGAGTTGCCCTGGTCAGGTTCCCTGGCAGGCGGCCGAGACAAGACCTCGGCCCAGCCCGACCCCCATCCGGGTGCGGACGCGGCCACAGGGGCCCGCGAATGGACCGAGATCACGGTCGCCTGTGACGGACCCATGCTGGTGGCCCCAAGCGGGACACCCCTCCCCGCCGATGTGCAGGGTCCTGGCGAGCCTGCCGGGCCTGCTGGCAGGCAGCCTCTCAAGGACTTGGGCTGGTTCTCGTCTGACACCCTCCAGGTCAATGCCAGGACCCGCGATGCCGTGGCCGAGGGCCCTGTGGAGATCCGCTTTCTGGCCAAAGACGCACCGGCCAAGGGGGCCACGGGCCTTGTGCCGGTCCGGATCACCGCCGAGACAGGGGCGTCATACGACGGCCTGTCCAGTCGCCTCGTCCTGGAGGGGCCCTGTCTGGCCACCCTGGTCCGAGAGCAGGACGCAATCACCGAGCGGGTCTCCCTGGCCGCGCCCCGTCTGATCGCGGATCTGGTCGAGGACCCCAACCGCCAGACCCTGGTGGCCGCCCAGGACGTGAGGCGCGTCCAGGCAGGGGGCGGATCCGTGGAGGTCCGCGCGGAGAGCAAGGCCGGCGACGACGCGACCGTCCTCACCGACCCGGGCAAGACGATGGAGGGGCCCCTCGCGTCCGGGGCAAGGCTGATCTGCACTCAACTGGATTGGGACCTGCAGTCCCCGGGCCAGGTGATCACGGCCCTGGGGCCGGGCACGGTCTGGCTGAACCACTCCGCCCCGCGCAAGGCCGAACGCGGTGCGGACAAGGATCAACCCTTCTATGCCCTGCTCCGCCAGTTCGAGACCCTGCAGTTCCTGATGGCCGATCATCGGCTCCTGGCTGAGGGCCGCTCCCAGCCCATGCTGGTGGACTACTTCCCGACCGTGGAGGGACGCACGGACCCCCACATCCATGCCGAGGCGAATGGGGTGCAGATCGACCTGGCACGCAGGCCCGACCTGCGAGACCTGGACCTGGTCCGCCTGAACGCCACGGGCAACGTGTACTACGACGACCAGGAGCACCGATTCGCAGCGAACCAGATGACCTACGACCACACCACCCACTGGATGGACATGACCGGCAAGGAAGACGAGCCCTGCAGCGCGGATGGGGTGCCGGTCCGGGGCATCCGCTTCAACCTCAAGACCCAGCAACTGCAGACCCAGGTCGTGGCCCCGACCCTGTGGCTGGTGCACTAAGGACCCGCGAAGGAACAAGCTAAGCGTTTACCATCTCATCTTCGGGCCATCTTGGGCCGCTCCTCAATCGCGAAATCCTCGACGTAGGAGGGCACTACGCCTCCGGTTTCGCTCAATCCTCGCGTCCCCATCTGACCCAAATCTGAGCGGCGAACCTTTACCTTGTTCCTTCGCGGGTCCTAAGGAACGCCCTTGACGCCGCGCCCCGCCGGGGATATCAAGCACTAGGTAGACCGACCTCTCGGTGGATTGCGAAGAGGACGTCCAGGTGACAGGAGAGACCATGGCAGAGGTATCGATCAGCCCCGCAGGCGAACCGTTTCCGATTCCTGGGAAGGAAGAATACGGCCCCGAGCTGGACCGTCTCACGGCCCTGGCTGCGGCGGCCAGGGCCCAGGGCCAGGAGGTCGTCGTGGTCATGGGCGTGGGGTTCGTCGGCGCAGTCATGGCTGCGATCATCGCGGACACCGTGGACAAGAAGACCGGCAGGCCCGCCAAGTTCGTGATCGGCTGTCAGCGGCCCAGTGCGCGGAGTTACTGGAAGATCCCCCTGCTCAGCCGCGGCGTCTCGCCCGTCAAGGCCGAGGACCCCGAGGTGGACCTGCTCATCCGCCGGTGCGTCCAGGACAAGAAGACCCTCGTGGCCACCTACAACAGCGACTGTCTGCACCTGGCGGATTGTGTGGTCGTGGATGTCCAATGCGACTACACCAAGCACGACCTGGGCAACATGCGGTCCGGCGAGGCGGACATGGCCGCCCTGGAGGCGACCATGCGGACCCTCGGCGAGAAGATCCAGCCCCACTGCCTGGTCCTGATCGAGACCACGGTTGCGCCCGGGACCACGGAGTTCGTGGCCTACCCCATCCTGAGGAAGGCCTTTGCCGGACGGGGCATCCGGACTGAGCCGGTCTTGGCCCACAGCTTCGAGCGGGTCATGCCCGGCCGGGAGTACGTCTCCTCCATCCGTGACTTCTGGCGGGTCTGCGCAGGGTGCAACGACGAAGCGCGGGGCCGCGTGGAGAAGTTCCTGCACGAGGTCCTCAACACCAAGGACTTTCCCTTGACCGTCATGGACCGGCCCATCGAGTCCGAGACCACCAAGATCGTGGAGAACTCCTACCGGGCCACGATCCTGGCCTTCCTCAACGAATGGAGCCTGTTCGCGGAGCGGAACGGCGTGGACCTGATCAAGGTCATCCAGGCCATCAAGATGCGGCCCACGCACAGCAACATGATCTTCCCCGGACCCGGGATCGGCGGGTACTGCCTGCCCAAGGACGGGGGTCTGGGCTACTGGGCCTACAAGCACATCCTGGGCTTTGAGGACGGAGACCAGGTCTTCCGGATCACCCCCGAGGCGATCGACACGAACGATACCCGCGGCCTGCACGTGGCGGAGCTGACCCGCGACGCCCTGCGCAACATGGGTCGGTACATCGCCGGGTCGGAGGTCCTGATCTGCGGGGCCAGCTACCGCCAGGACGTGGGCGACACCCGCTACAGCGGCTCGGAGATCGTGGCCCGCAAGCTGACCGAGATGGGGGCGGACATCCGTGTCCACGACCCCTACGTGGAGCACTGGTACGAGTTGGAGAACCAAGACGTGTATCCCGCACCGGGACATTCGTGGTCCAGGTTCTTCAGGAACCAGGAGGGCCTGCAGAAGGTCACGGTCAGCCGGGACCTCGCGCGATCCCTGGACGGGGCCGAGGCGGTCGTCCTGGCGGTCCCGCACAAGCCGTACCTGGGGCTCCGGCCCGAGGACCTCGTCCAGTGGGCCGGGGGCCCCCTGGCCGTGGTCGACTGCTATGGCCTCCTCACGGACGAGAAGATCCGGCGGCTGTTCGAGTTGGGCTGCGAGGTCAAGGGCCTGGGGCGGGGCCATATCCAACGGATCAAGGAAGAGGTCCGCAAGGGCGGACGATAGCCGGCCGTCCGAGTTTGTTCAGAGAGGATCAAGATGGACAGAGTCAGGGTCATCCCTGCGGACAGGATCGGACACGGCTTCATTCCCCCCGAGTACGTCCCCCAAGGCCGGGACGAGTACTACCTCCGCAACGCCCAGGTGTCCAGACCCGCAGATTCGTGGCGCAACCTGCGTTCCCGAGAGGTCGAACTGCTGGTCAAGAACGGCAACCGGGCGGAGAGCTGGGACGAGATCCTCGTCACGAACGAGTTCGACCCGGAACAGATCCGGAACAGCAGCTTCTCCGGGCTCGTGCGGATCGGCCGGCTCCGCAGCGCGGTCCTGGAGCATCACGACCTCCGCGTCCGCACGGGGATCACGAACAGCACGGTGGTGGCCTGCGACCTCGGCGACGACGCGGCCGTCCACAACTGCCGGTACCTGGCCCACACCATCGTGGGGGACTGCTGCATCCTCGTGAACATCGACGAGATGCACACGACCGACCACGCCAAGTTCGGAAACGGCATCCTCAAGGACGGGGAGTCCGAGGCCGTGCGGGTCTGGCTGGATCTGATGAACGAGACCGGCTGCCGGAAGGTCATGCCCTTTGACGGGATGATCCCCGCAGACGCCTACCTGTGGGCCAAGTACCGGGACGACCGGGCCCTGCAGGAGCGGCTCGCGGACCTCACCCAGAGCCGGTTCGACAGCCGGCGCGGGTATTACGGCACCGTCGGGGACCAGTGCGTGATCAAGAACTGCCAGATCATCAAGGATGTGAAGATCGGCTCGCACTGCTACATCAAGGGCGCAAACAAGCTCAAGAACCTGACCATCCGGTCCTCCGAGGCCGAGCCCACCCAGATCGGGGAGGGCGTGGAGCTGGTCAACGGGATCGTGGGCCTGGGCTGCCACATCTTCTACGGGTGCAAGGCCGTCCGCTTCATCATGGGGCACAACACGAACCTCAAGTACGGGGCGCGTCTGCTCAACTCCATGCTCGGAGACAACTCCACGGTCTCGTGCTGCGAGATCCTCAACAACCTGATCTTCCCGGCTCACGAGCAGCACCACAACAACTCCTTCCTGGTGGCCGCATGCGTGATGGGCCAGAGCAACATCGCCGCAGGGGCCACGATCGGCTCCAATCACAACAGCCGCGCGAACGACAACGAGATCCAGGCGGGACGCGGGTTCTGGCCCGGGCTGTGCACGAGCCTCAAGCACTCCAGCCGATTCGCCTCGTTCACCCTCCTGGCCAAGGGCGACTACCCCTCGGAGCTGGACATCCCGCTGCCGTTCTCGCTCCTGAACAACAACACGGCGGCCAATCAGCTCGAGGTCATGCCGGCCTTCTGGTGGCTCCACAACATGTACGCACTTGCGCGAAACACCTGGAAGACCCGGAACCGGGACGTTCGCCGGACCAAGGTCCAGCACATCGAGCCGGAGGCCTTCGCGCCGGACACGATCGAGGAGATCTTCCGCGCCCGCACGCTCCTTGAGGTCTGGGTGGCCAAGGCCAGCCTCCGGGCCCAGGGACGCCCCGCTCAGGGCCTGTCCGACAGCGATCTGGCCCGCACGGGCAGGGAGTTCCTGGGCCGGACCCAGGAGACGCCGGAAGGGCTGGAGGTCCTGGGCGAGTGCATGGAGAAGTCGTCCAGGAAGGTGGCCCTCATCCGCGCAGTGGAGGGGTACCATGCCTACGGCCAGATGCTCCATGACTATGCGGTCAAGAACCTACTGGCCTACCTGGAGGCCCATCCCGAGGCCACCTTTGCGTCCATGGCCGAGGCCCTGGCAGGGGACAGAGAACGCGATTGGGTCAACCTGGGGGGCCAGCTCGTGCGGACCCAGGACTTGGACCAGCTGCGTTCCGACATCGGCTCGGGGAAGCTGGACAACTGGGAGGCCGTCCACGCCCGCTATGACGCCCTGTGGGAGGCCTACCCCCTGGCCAAGCAGCGACATGCCTGGGCCACGCTCCGTGAGGTCCTGGGTCTCGGACCCATCGGCAGGGATGCCTGGATCCACGCCTTGGACCGGTCCGTGGCGATCCAGGAGTTCATCCGGGATCAGGTCTATGCGAGCCGGAAGAAGGACTTCGACAACCCCTTCAGGCAGGCCACCTACCGGAATGCGGAGGAGATGACCGCGGCGATCGGCACGATCGAGGAGGACGGCTTCGTCAGACAGGTCCGCACAGACACAGAGGAATACGGGAAGCGGGTCCAACAGATCAAGGACAGGAGTTAGAGAGAGGCAGACCACCCATGAATCGGTCACAACCGAAGTACTCCGAGCGTGCACTGGCCAGGGAGATGATGGACACGATCCAGATCGTCAGGCAGTTCAACGCGGATCAGACCTCGACCGTGGCCCGGGAGATCCGGTCCGCGGGCAGGCTCTTGCTGACCGGAGAGGGATCGAGCCGGATCTTCCCCGCCAAGAACGCCATGCGCAAGGCCATGACCTGGGGGCTAGGCCTGCAGATCGCCACGGATGGCTCCAGGCAGGCCGCCCAGTACGACCTGTCTCCCTTCGCCGTGTTCTGCGCATCCAATTCCGGCCGGACCAAGGAGGTCGTATCCCTCGCCAGGCAACTGGCGGACCGGGGCCATGAGAGGCGGTACGGTCTGACCGCCAACCCCGGGACCGTCCTGGAACAGGCCTGCGCCCGGACCTTCGTCCTGACCTGCGGATGGGAGCAGGCCGTGGCGGCGACCAAGAGCGTGGTCGAGCAGGCCCTGTTCTACGAATCCATCCTGTGGCACATCGCGGGCCGGGCCAAGCCGGACCTCCAGGTCCTCTCAGCCCAGATCGAGCAGGCCCTGACCCAGACCCTGGACCCGGCCGTGGTGGAGAAGGCGGCCAAGGCCCCCACGATCTACTTCGCCGGATACAACGACGGTGTGGCCGAGGAGCTGACGCTCAAGACCAACGAGATCACGCGCAAGAAGTCCGACTTCCTGGAGGGCACCTACGCGGTGCATGGCATTGAAGAGGTCATGGATCCCCGGGATGTGGTCTTCGTCGTGGACCCCATGGAGGACGAGATCCGCAAGTTCGAGGAGGTCCTGGTCCAGGGCGTGGGGCTGACCGTGGTGGCCCTGGCCGACCGCGACACGCCCTTCCAGACCGTGCGCGTCCCGCGTGCCGGCGACCTGGCCCCCTACGTGTACCTGTGTGCCGGGTGGAACCTCCTGGTGGAGATCGGTCTGGCCCTGGGCATCAACCTGGACAAGCCCGAGCGGGCCCGCAAGGTCGGCAACGAGTTCCTGGGGTGACCCTCGCCGCTCCTCAATGACCCAGGATCAATGAAGCAGACCTCGAGACGGGGACTGGCCTGGATCTGTCGGGACAGGGGCTTGATGGTGCCCGTGCAAGGTTCGAGGTCAATGGAAATCAGCGTGGTGTCTGCTGGGAATACGCTGTTGTGCCTTCAATCCTCTGTCTGATACTGAGAAGGAATGGCGGTTCAAGGCGGCGAATCACGCCCTGCCATTGGACAAGGGTCTTATTCCGTTGAGGCCCCGGATCGGTTCCGAAGGTTGGCGGTTCATGGCCGGAAAGAAAGAAGACCGGCCATAGAAGGAAGGGGATACAAGTTTTAACAAAGAAGGAATGAGCCGCGAAGCATTCCTTTGATGGCCGGTGTCCGAATCTTTCCGGCCTTGAACCGCGAGACGATGAAAGAAAGTCTGGGGTCAGATACCAAAGGCCCATTCGCCTGCCACCCCCATTCGTCCTCTCCACTGATCCGCCTTCTGTTTTATCGTTTATCTGAGAGGCGATTCTGTATCTCACGATTTGGATGATTCCGCCTTACTTGTCACGATAGTTTCAAGTTGAGGCCTGACCCTGTTTAGCCTCTTCGCTTCCTTTCCTTTGAAATTTGTACGACGAGCTTGACACGGTTAAAAGTCTGACCATCATGATATCCCGAAATGGGTCAGGTCCTCCAGATTTGGGCTTAACCTCAGAGGTTCTCGTTTGACTCTTGATGTGATCACACACAGCGAGGTTCTTATGGGCAAGACAACGCGCAAGAAGTCCGGTGACATGCGGGATGCCCTGGTCTTCATTGATACCTGCATACTCCTGGACTTCTACAGGGTAAGAGGGCACGACGGCAAACTGTCCATCCTCGATTTGATTGACAGGAATCAGGAGCGAATCATAACTGGGGAACAGATCGAGATGGAGTACAAGAAGAACCGTAGGTCTCTCATCCTCAGTGCCTTGCGATCGTTCAAGACACCTGACTGGAGCACTCTCACTGTTCCTGCCTTCCTAGAGGAAGCCCAGGCAGCTAAGATGATTGGGAAACACAAGGGGGATATCAACAAGCAGGCCAGGCGAATCGTCGACCGGCTGAACAAGGCAATGGACAAACCAGGAGACTACGATCCGGTGTACCAGTGTCTCCAGCGTCTGTTCAAGACTGATGGGCCATACAATCTGACTCGGAAGCACAAGGACGACAGTTTGCGGAATCGAATACACGCACTGGCACGCAGGCGTCACATTCTTGGGTATCCCCCGCGAAAGCCTGGCGACACTTCCTGTGGTGATTGCGTCAACTGGGAATGGATCATTCATTGCGCGACCCAGTCCCAACGGAACGTCGTAATTGTATCCCGTGATGGCGATTATGGCACAATGGACACCGAGCC
>JAGOQT010000106.1 GCA_018007255.1 Phycisphaerae bacterium
TCCGAGGATTGGCGGCCGTGATCGAGCAGAGGAGGCGCCAGGGGGCCAGGACACTGAACCTGCTGGGGGGCGAGCCTGCGGTCAGTGTGCACGGGATCGTGGAGCTGTTGGCGCGGGTCGACGTGCGGACCACGGTGGTCTGGAACTCGAACATGTACTATGGCGACCACGTGGCCCGGGCCCTGGATGGCCTGGTGGACATCTACCTGGCGGACCTCAAGTGCGGCAACGCGACCTGTGCGGAGCGGCTCTTGGGTGCCGGGGACTACCTGGACGTGGTCAGGGCCAACATCCTGGGGGCCCGAGCGGTGGGGGACGTGATCGTCCGCCATCTGATCCTGCCCGGGCACCTGGACTGCTGCCTCGGGCCCACCCTGGAGTGGATCGCCCAGCATGCGCCGGACCTGAAGGTGAGCCTGCGGGGCGATTATGCCCCTCCCGCACACGATTCCGCGGCCCCGCCGACCTACTTGTGCCCTGGGGACAGGGATCGGGCGTTGCGCATGGCTGGCGGTCTGGGACTCCATGTGATAGAATGAACGGCAAGCCGTACAAGAAGAGGCCCGGCGACCTGGAGATCCGGCTGTTGAACGACGGCCGTGTGGTGCTCATCGGTCCGGATCAGGCCCTGATCGAGGTCGCCCAAGGCCTCAACGGCCCGGCAACGGATGCCGAGACAGAAAGGACAGGCCATGGCAGCCAATCCGCCCCAACCGACCCCTCCTCCAAGTAGGCCCGCGCCCAGGCCCCAGCCTGCCTCTGCCCCTGCAAGCGAGCTGGAGGTCCTGATCCGCGCCCGGTATCCGCTGGTCTACGTGATCACCTGGGAGGAGCAGCGGGTCATGGCCGAGGTCTCCAGGATCGCCTCCAAGCTGGGCAAGACCGTGTTCGAATGGTCCATCAACACGGGCCTGGTCCCGGCCGGCACGGGCGTGGTCGGGCAGAAGCACCGTGACACCGCCTCGCAGGACCCCCTGGTTGCCCTGGACAACGTCCTGGACCATGTGGACCCGGCCTTGTATGTGTTCAAGGACCTGCACGCCTTCCTCAGGGGACAGAACATGTCCGTGGTCCGGCGTCTGCGGGAGGTGGCCTTCTCGCTCAAGAGCACGTACAAGACGATCGTGATCGTCAGCCCCATGCTCGAGCTGCCCCCGGACCTGGAGAAGGAGCTGACCATCGTGGACTTCGACCTGCCCAAGGAGCCGCAGTTGACGGCCCTGCTGGGGCGGGTCCTGGACGAGGTCAAGGAGAACCCCAAGGTCCGGATCGACCTGTCCCCTCGACTGCGTGAGCAGGTCGTGCACGCCCTGTTGGGCCTGACCCTGTCCGAGGCGGAGAACATCCTGGCCAAGGCCCTGGTCCAGCACAAGGGCCTGAACGAGCGGGGCCTGGACGTGATCTACCAGGAGAAGAAGCAGATCATCCGCAAGAGCGGGCTCCTGGAGTTCTACGAGGCCCAGGTCTCTCTGGACTCCGTGGGCGGGCTGGACCGCCTCAAGGAGTGGCTGCTCAAGAGGGCCGTGGCCTTCTCGGACCAGGCCAGGGCCTCCGGGCTGCCCCCGCCCAAGGGCGTGCTCCTGCTGGGCGTGCAGGGGTGCGGCAAGAGCCTGACCGCCAAGATGGTCAGCAATGTGTGGCGCCTGCCCCTGCTGCGGTTCGACGTGGGCCGGGTGTTCGGCAGCCTGGTGGGGTCCTCCGAGCAGAACACACGCAGGGCCATCCAGGTCGCGGAGTCCATTGCCCCGGCCGTGCTCTGGATCGACGAGATCGACAAGGCCTTCCGGGGTTCGCGGGGCAGCGGCGCGGGCACGGACGCAGGGACGTCGGCCCGTGTGTTCGGGACCTTCCTGACCTGGCTGTCCGAGAAGAGCAAGCCCGTGTTCGTGGTGGCCACGGCCAACGACGTGTCCATGCTCCCGCCGGAGTTGCTCCGCAAGGGCCGGTTCGACGAGATCTTCTTCGTGGACCTGCCCACCCGCCAGGAGCGCAGGGACATCCTCCGCATCCACCTGGTCAAGCGGAGTATCGACCCGGCCCGGTTCGACCTGGAGGCCCTGTCCGCTGCGAGCAGCGGGTACAGCGGCGCGGAGATCGAAGAGGCGATCGTCAGTGCGATGTTCGACGCCTTCTACGAGAAGCAGCCCGTGACCACGGAGCGGGTCTTGACGAGCCTGCAGCAGACCGTACCCCTGTCCAAGACCATGAGCGAGGACGTGGACGGGCTTCGCAAGTGGTCCGTGGGCAGGGCCAGGCCCGCCACCACGCCCGAGGAAAGCCAAGGGTCAAGGAGATTGGAGATATGAGCACGGTCTTGGTGTTGACGCCCGTGGTGATCGGGAGCTGGCCTGCGATCACGGCCGCGGTTGCGGGCGCGGCAGCGGCCCTCGGCTTTGTGACCAAGCACGCCGTGGAGGAGATGGTCCAGCAGACGCAAGAGGTCAAGGCGAAGGCCGAGGCCAAGCAGGAGGTGGAGGTCGAGCTGAACCGGAGCGAGGTCGTGGCCGGCCAGATCAAGGCCGGCCAGGAGATCGTCGTGAGCAAGGGCGAGGTGGAGATCCGCGTGCGGAGGGACGAGCGGGGCAGGTGCGTGGTCTGTGCTGCGGGAAAGGGCCTGGGCAAGACGGAGCTCAAGCAGATCGCAGAGCAGTTCGCCCAGCGGGTGACCCAGTGCTTTGTGTACGACAAGGTCATGCGGGAGCTCAAGGCCAAGAACTTCAACGTGGTCCATGAAGAGGTGACCGCGGATCAGGACATCCGGATCCACGTCCGCAGGTTTGTGGAGTAGGACATGGCACAGCACGAGGTGGAGATCCGCATCGGCAAGGACGGCAGGGTCCGGGTCCACGTCAAGGGGGCCAAGGGCAAGGCCTGCCTGGAGTACGCCCAGTGGCTGACCCAGGTCATCGGCGAGGTCCAGGACAGGCAACTGACCAGCGAATACTACGAGCCTGAGGCCAAGAGTCGCATCAACCTGCACCAGGACCTGACCGGATAGTCAGCCATGCAGTGCCCACGCTGCCAATTCGAGAACCTGCCCGGCCAGGCGCGGTGCTTCAAGTGCGGTTCCGTGCTCGGCAGCGCGGGCGGTGCGATCGCGATCGAGCCCCCGCGCATGGCTGCCTGGAAGAGGCCGTTTCGCGAACTGGGCAGGTCGCTCCGCTGCCTGGGGCCTGCACCCCGGCCTGGCACGCGCAAGACCGATGCCTCTGGTCGCCGGGAGGCCCTCATGGACGTCGAGTCCCTCGGCAGCCTCGTGTTTGGCATCGTCCCGGGTCTGCCCTATCTCCTCACCGGCCGGTTCGGGCGGGTCTGGCTGTTGTGGGTGGCCTGGCTGGTCCTGTTCTGCACAGGCATGTTCCTGTACGGGCTGCCCTGGGGCTGGACACTGATCGGCCTGGCAGCAGCAGTGCACGCCTGGATGGCGTTCCGACATCGGGTCCTGGAGGTGCTGCATGGATTCGGGGAGCGGATCGTTGTGCTCCTGTTCCTGGTCCTGGTCCTGCTCGCTGCCTATGTGTGGCTGCCCAGGCTGTTGATCCCAGGTCTGGCGTGCATCCGGTCCAGCGTGGCGATCCCCTTCTACCGCATCGAGGCCGGCGACGCGCTCCTCGTGCGTAGGGCCCCGGAGAGACTGGCTCGGGGCATGATCGTGGGCTTCAGGACCCACACCTACCAGGCCGTGGGCCAGGGTGCCCTGAGGAGGAGGTACCAAGATGCCCAGACACTGGGTCAGATCGTGGGTCTCCCGGGAGAGGTGGTCGATGTCCGCGCCAACGCCTTTGCCGTGAACGGCCAGGCCTTGGAGGGCCAACGCTATCCCCTGCCGCCCTGGCTGCAGGGCAGGCAGTTGACCGTACCCCTGGCCGACGGCCAGTACTTCGTGAGCTGCGACTACAGGGTCCACGGCAGGGGGGTGGTCTTAGACAACAGCGTGATCCAGGAGATCTGTGTGGCGCTTCGGGGTCAGATCGATTCCAGGGCCTTCTGGCTCTGGTCGCCTTTGTCACGCCGCGGCCGGTTGAGGGCGGACTGAATGGACCGATTCTCGCAACTGGAGTTTGGCGACACCCGGCCTGCAGGGCCCTCTGCCCAAGGGGAGGCTGTGCGGGACGCCGCGCACTTCCACAAGGAGGCCGTGCGATACTGGCTGTCCGGCGACCATGAGCTGGCCCTCCGCAACTACTGCAGGGTCCTGGAGCAGAACAACACGGTCTTTGAGGGGTGGACGGGCCAGGTCCTGATGCTCATCGAGCTGGGCGAGTACAAGGAGGCGGACCTGTGGGCGGACAAGGCCCTGGAGCTCTTCCCGGACCACCCGGAACTCCTGGCCCTCAAGGCGATCGCCTGTGTGCGGGACGCCCGCGTGCAGAAGGCCATCGGGTACTCGGACCAGGCCATTGCCAAGGACAGGCCCACGGCCAGGGCGTGGCTGGCCCGCGCAGAGGTGTTTCTGGACCGGAATGACGCGGTGGTGGACGGCTGTCTGGCCAAGGCCCTGGCCACAGCAGGTCAGGACTCGGCACTGGTCAGGCTGGAGGTGGCCAGACTGCTCCGGCGCAGGCGGTCGTATCCCGCTGCCATAGGCCACCTCCAGGAGGTGGTCAAGGTCCTGCCCAAGGCGGCCCTGGCCTGGTATGAGCTGGGTTGCTGCCAGCAGGCCCTGGGCCTGGCCCAGGCCCGGGCCAGCCTGGAACAGGCCCTGCGCATGCATCCGCACTGGGCACCGGCCCGACAGGCCCTCAGGCGATGCAGGCGGGGATTCTGGAGTCGGCTCTTGGGGAGGTCCTGAATGGAATTATCGACCGAGATGCAGAAGATCCTGTCCTTGGCGCGGCGCGAGCGGGCCTCGGACATCCACATCGTGGTGAACCTTCCGCCCATGTTCCGGATCAACGGCGAGATCGTGCTTGCGGACCGGCCGCCCCTGAGCCGGGACCAGACCGCCCAGTTGTGCCTGGGCCTGCTGAACACCGAGCAGCGCAAGACCTTTGAGCGGGACTGGCAGTTGTGCTACTCCCTGTTCGACGCCCAGTTGGGCCGGTTCCGTGTGGCCCTGTACCTGCACGCGGGCAACCCCGAGATGGCCATCCGGCCGGTCATGGACCACGTGCAGACCCGCGAGGACCTCCGCCTGCCCAAGCAGGTGGAGGACCTGACCCGGCTCTCCGGCGGGCTGGTCCTGATCACGGGCCCCACGGGCAGCGGCAAGACCACGACCATGAACTACATGATCGACCTGCTCAACAGCGAGCGGCGGTGCAAGATCGTGGCCATTGAGGACCCCGTGGAGTTCATCCACCAGCGCAAGAAGGCCATCATCGTGCAGCAGGAGCTGCACACGGACGTCCGGTCCTTCTCCAAGGCCCTGATCCACGTGCTCCGCCAGAACCCGGACGTGATCTGCATCGGCGAGATGCGGGACATGGACACTACAGAGACCGCCCTGACCGCAGCGGAGACCGGCCACCTGGTCATCGCCACCTGCCACACGCCCAATGCCGTGCAGACCGTTGAGCGGATCGTCTCGATCTTCCCGGAGAACAAGCAGCCCCAGATCTTCATGCAACTGGCCAACAGCCTCCAGGGCATCATCGCCCAGCGTCTGATCCCCTCGGTCAACAAGAGGGACCGTCGCCTGGCCGTGGAGCTGCTCCTCATGAACCCGGCTGCCCGCAAACACATCCGCGAGCACCAGGTGCACCTGCTCATCAATGTGATCCAGACCGGGCGCAAGCAGGGGATGCTGGGCATGGACGACTCCCTGCTGGAGCTGTATGAGGCCGGCGAGATCAGCTATGACTCGGTCCTCATGCACGCCTACGACCCGGTGGCCCTGCGGGACCGGATGCACAGGGACCCGGGCGCGGCGCAATAGCGCCGCCGACGGAATGACGATTCGACCGTCCTCCTGCCGGACTGCCTCCCTGCCCTACGCGTTCGCCGACACGGAGGCCCAATCCGTCCTTGCTTTCAGAGACGACAGCCTTTATGATAGGGGTCATGATGGCTAACCGGAAATCCAATTCAACCTGCCTGCCGGCCAAGTTCTTGGACGAGGTATCCAAGGGAAAGGCCCCCATTCTGATTACGGAGCATGGGCAGCCCAGGGCATACGTGTTGAATGTCCCAGCCTTCGAGATGCTGCAGGCTCGGCTCCGCATCATGGAAGGCATAGCCAGGGGCGAGAAGGCGATTCAACAGGGCAGGACCCTGTCCCATCAGAAAGCCAGGCAAAGACTGAAGAGATGGCTAGGATAGTCTGGTCCGAACCTGCGGTTCAGGAATTGGAGGCGATCGCCGAGTTTGTCGCGTTGGACAAGCCAGTGGCTGCCGTCAGATTGATCCGGACCGTCTTCAGGAAGGTGGATCGACCGTCCTCCTGCCGGAATGTCTCCCTGCCTGCGGGGCCCTGCTGGGTCCTGTCGTTGGATGCCCTGATTGCCGCCAAGGCCGCCATGGGCCGTCCCAGAGACCAGGAGGTCATCAGACAGCTCAAGGCCATCAAGGCCAGCCAGGCCAAAGGGCCGGGCGTGGTCCAATAACGCCATCTTCCTGCTCGCCCGGCGCATCGCGGACCCTCTCCTGTCCCCCCTTGCTTGCCTGCTCCCTGCCCCCCATTTGTTCGTGCGCGGAATCATTGCTATGGTTTGATTAAACGCGGGCAAATCGCAACGGCAAGCGAAAGAACCAGCGACCAGCAAGGGGCCCTACGGGCCTGCGAAGAGACAGAAGACCATCGTAGCGTCGAAAACAACGAGCAAGCAAAGACACAGGTGAGGAGGAACAACAATGAAGGCACGTAGAGGGTTCACATTGGTGGAGATCCTGATCGTGGTCGTGATCCTTGGGATCCTGGCCGCGATCGTCATCCCGCAGTTCACAGAGGCCAGCACAGAGTCGAAGGAGTCTCGACTGGCCAGCGACCTGCAGATGGTCCGGTCTCAGGTCGAGCTGTACAAGGTGCAGCACAATGACGATCTGCCTGGCACGGTCGCGGGCGTCACATTCGAGCAGGCGATGTCCGGGTATACCGACCAGGACGGTGCATGGGCTGACCCGCAGGCGCCGGCCACGGGAATATTCGGACCGTACATGCAGCGGGCTCCCATCAACCCGTTTGTTTCCGATGCCGACCTCGCGGATGATGTCACGGTGGTGGATGACCCCACTGGCGCCGCTGTGCCTGGTGCGGATGACTCATCGGGCTGGTGGTTCAACAGTGCCACGGGCGACTTCCGTGCCAACGATGACGACTCCACGAGCAGCGGCACGGCCCACAGTTCGCTGTAAGGGTGCGTGATCAACAAGGGTGGGCACGTGACTGGGCCCACCCGTCCCTGCGAGACTGATGACCAGGGACAACAAGGGATCGACGACAGGCTGACTTGCCGTGGCCAAAGCCGAACGCAAGTCAGCCTTTCTTCTTTCGGTTTCAGCAAGGAAAGGACAGACCATGGAAAGGACAAGAGGCTTTACCCTGGTGGAGATCCTGATCGTGGTGGTCCTGCTCGGGATCCTGGCCGCGATCGTGATCCCCACGGTCTCGCAGGGGGCCACGGCCGCCAGGGACAGCGCACTGGCCTCGAACCTCCATCTCCTAAGGCGGTTCACACTGATCTATGCGGCCCAGCACCAGGAGGCGATGCCCGGATACACCGCAGAGGGCGTGGCGGACCCGGAGGCCTTCAGGGCCCAGGCCACCATGGCTAGCACCGTCACAGGGGAGACGGCGGTGCCGGGGACACCCGGCTATGATCGAGGCCCGTACATGTTGAAGCTCCCGGTCAACCCGCTCAGCAAGAAGGACACCATCCAGATCGTGGAGGAGTTCGAGGCTGGGGACGGTAGCGACGGGTGGCAGTACAAGCCCGTGACCGGCGAGGTCCAGGCGGACTACGAGGGGTACGAGGACTACTGAGCATGGGGAACATCATGTTCAAGTCGCAAAGACCCAAGACAACCGTCGTGAAGAGCGGTCATGGCGGTGTGCGGGCACCGCGGGGGTTCACCCTCCTGGAGGTCATGGTGGTGGTGGTGATCCTGGCGATCGCAGCGGGCATGGCGGTGCCCATGCTGTCCGCAGGCGGGGCCACCAGGCTCCAGGCCGCTGCGGAGATGGTGGCCGCGGACCTGGACTACGTCAAGAGCATGGCGATCAGCAGGGGCGTGCAGTATCGGATGACCTTCGACGTGGCAGGCAATGCCTACCAGGTGGAGGACCCCAACGGTGTGATCGGCCACCCGATCAACAAGGGCCAGCCCTTTGTGTTCGACTTCGACGACGGACGCCTGAGCGGGGTCCAGATCACCAGCGCGGACTTCGACGGGGCCGGCCAGAACGAGGTGGCCTTTGACTCCATAGGGAGTCCCTACAACGCCGCCGGCGCACCCCTGGACAGCGGCGTGCTCACGCTCCGGATGGGGGACTGGACCAGGACGGTCCGCGTGGAGCCCGTGACCGGCGTCATCAGCGTGGGCGACTGAGCGGTGTGCAACGGCGCAAAGGTGGGCGTGACGTTGACCGGCGACCGGACACAACGGTCGATCGCCGTGCCGTGCAGGGGCCTGTTGCCCGACCTGGCCGCCTCCTTCCAGGTGATCCCCTCGATCAGGCGGACCGTCGGGCTGGAATCCATCCGATTTACCCGCGAATCGGGCCTTGCAGGTGGGGTCCGAATGGACGTGCAGAGGGCTATATCCTATGGTTTACGGAGAGGACTCGTGCGAGGTCAGACCCTCGCGGAGGGATTCCTATGATCGATCTTGATCGATTCAAGACATGCAAGCACCTGGACCCGGACCTGCCTCATCGAGACCGGAGCGGCCTCGGCATCCTGGCCCTCGGTCTGCCCGTGGTCGCTGCCCTGGCGGTGATCGGATGGATGCACCGCCCAGGGCCCCGCACCACAGAGGCGCGTGCCCGCTCCGCCGGGACTAGGCCTGCGGCCTGGGAGCAGGGACAGGCCGACCCTGCAGGGCAGGCCGGCCTGCCTGTGCTCGCGGACCGTCACGACCCGATCCAGGACGACGTGTCCGGACTCGGTTCAGATGGGGACCCGCGCGGGACCGTGGTGCCGGACGAGGGTCCGGTCCGGACCGCGGCGGAGCCCTGTGCCCCCGGTCCCAGGGTGGTCCGAGAAGAGAGGCCCAAGCTGAGGGCGATCAGCGTCGGACCCAGGCCGCAGGCCTGGATCGACGACGTCCTCGTATCGGTGGGTGAGAAGGTCAAGCTCAATCGACAAGGCTGGAACGACGATGAATGGGAGGTCGCGGCTATGGACGGGCGGACCGTCTCGTTGACGCGCGGACACGAGATCCTCGTGCTCCGCCTGGAACCGGAGCAAGACGCAAGTGCATCAGGGGGCCAGGGAGGTCCCAGTGAACCGTACTGAAGACAACAGGGAATTGAGTGAATGGGAGCGCGCTATGTGTCGCACAACCTGTGAACGGAAGAGTCGGATCGGCCTGAGCCCTGTGCTCTGGACGGCGATCGTCATCGCCCTCTGCGCCGGGGCGGCTGCCGAGGCCCAGGCCCCGGAGGCCAACCAGCCGATCCAGATGGTGACCCCGATGGAGGGGGTCGAGGTCCAGGGCAAGGTCGAGGGCGGACGGGTCAAGCTCATCGCCTTCGAGAAGAACTGCCCGATCAAGGACGCCCTGCGGATCCTGGCGGCCCTGTACGAGAAGAACATCGTCCCCTCCGGCAAGGTGGACGGTGTCCTGGGCTTCAGCAGGCTGCTGGACGTGACCTTTGAGGAGGCCCTCAGCGCTGTGCTCGGCACGACCTTTGTGGCCGAGGAGGACGGCCAGTTGATCCGGGTCTTCCCCAAGGAGGAGTACCGGAAGCGCCAGGAGGAGCTGGAGCAGGAGGAGGCCAAGCGCAAGAAGGAGCTGGCGGACCCGGACCGCATGGTCTGCAAGGTCTTCACGCTGTACTACATCTCGGCGGCGGAGGCCGCGCCCCTGGTCCAGTCCGTGTTGAGCACCAACGGGACCGTCAAGGCCAGTAGCAAGGCCCAGGCGGCATTGCCCACCGGGCAGTCCATCAGTGGCGGCTCGGGCGGCGGCGACAGCATGGCCGTGAACGACACCCTGGTGGTCAAGGACTACCCCGAGAACATCCCGCTCGTGGAGGCCATGCTCAAGGACCTGGACGTGCGGCCCAAGCAGGTCCTGGTGGAGGCCACGATCCTGACCGCGTCCCTGACCAACGACACCCAGTTCGGGATCGACTGGGAGGACCTGGCCAGCGTCAGCGGGGCCACCGTCAGTCTGGCCACGAAGGTGAGCCCCATTGCCGGCAAAGGGGCCATGTCGATCGGCGTCTTTGACGGCGATGCGGAGGTCCTGATCGATGCCTTGGAGGAGATCACGGACACGACTGTGCTGGCCACGCCCAAGATCATGGCCATCAACAAGCAGCTCGGCCAGGTCTACATCGGCACCAAGCTGGGCTATCGGGATCAGGAGACCATCAGTTCCAGCGGCGTGGCCACTGCAGGCACGGTGAAGTTCCTGGACACGGGGACCAAGCTCGCCTTCAGGCCCTACATCGGCAACGACGGCTACATCCGCATGGACATCCACCCCAAGGACAGCACCGGCGAACTCAGGGTGGACGCCCAGGGGAACATCCCGCAGGAGAAGGCCGTGGAGCTGGCCACGAACATCCTGGTCAAGGACGGCCAGACCGTGGTCATCGGCGGGCTGTTCCGCGACAAGGTCACCAAGACCAAGACCCAGGTGCCGGTCCTGGGGAGCATCCCCATCGTGGGTCTGGCCTTCAAGGGGTCGACGGATAGTGTGACCCGCGAGGAGGTCGTGGTCCTGCTGACCCCGCACATCCTGGACGAGCCGGATTCCGCGGCGGGCGAGATGGCCAAGATCGACGCCGATCGGAAGCGGTCGGGCGCCAAGAACGAGTTGATGGCGATCGACAATGAGAGGATCACCGAGGACTTCTACACCAAGGCGGCCCGGTCCTACCTGGCCGGGGACGCGGACGAGGCCATGAGCCAGGTCAAGCTGGCCTTGGCCCTGCGGCCCACGCATCTGGAG
>JAGOQT010000107.1 GCA_018007255.1 Phycisphaerae bacterium
CTCCTACTGGAGCCGCAACACAGAGGAGGAGGGCCTCACCAACCGCCTCCGCAAGAACCCGGGCTTTGCCCTGGCCGCCTCGGGTCCGAGCCGGACGACCGGCCCCACGGACGTCACCCACCGCGTCCGCATCCTGAAGGTCGGCTGCCACATCGAGGTCGAGGTCAACGGCCAGGTCGTGCTCCGTTGGGACGACCCGGCAACGCCCCTGGGCGCAGGCCGCATCGGATTCCGCTCCATGCAGGGTGTGACCGTGGTGGCCTACGATCGTATGCGGGTCTGGGAGGTCTGGCCGAAGCCCACAGTGGCCGCGCCTGCCGGGGATCGGTGACCCGGTCTGCATGCCTGACCGGCCTCCTGGCGCTGCCCTCGCCGGGGCCTCGGGGTAACGCCCAGCCTGCATTTCTCACAAGCCTTCGGTTCTGGGCCGTCCTGTGTGTGTCGCGGGAGCGTTCATAGCCGATGGGGTTCGGCAGGCACGATTTCGATCTCGATCGGATTACTGAACACCCGCACCGGCTGGCCCGCAGGATCGCCGAGGCGGAGGGCGCGGGCAATTGCCTGAACCTCGTGCTTGCCGGGCTTGAGATCGAGCTCAGTCGCCCCGCTGGCGGTCTTCACGGCCACCCATCGCTTGTCCAAGATCAGGGTCGCGCCGACAGCCTCCTGGCCGGGTTTGGACACAGGCAACTGCCCGGCTACGCGCTCGTGGTTCTGATATAGGACTCCGTCTACCAGCACCTCGGTCGGCGTTCCGCCTGCATTCAGCGTCACCTCCCAATCCTCGGAATCGTTCTTCAGATCGAACAGCACCCAGGGCGTGGGATAGCCCGCCAGCCATCGAGGCCGACGCTCCGTGCGCAGTCGCGCGCCCACGCCGTGCACCACTTCGCCCCACGGCTCGTCCGCGGATCCGACGTCCACCAGCTTGCCCGCCGCCTGCAGCGCCCGATACAGCCGTTCGTCCTGGCGCGGATCGCGGGGCAGGTCTCCTTCACGAAGCACTTGACGATTCTCCAGACGCACGGCGTCAGGCGGCAGATAGTCGGGATCGTCGGCGGGCAATCCTTGGCCCCAGCGATCCAGGGAAAGGGTCGGTACATTCGCCGAGTAGGAGGAGAGGCCCGTCCAAAACGCGCCGAGGAACAGCCGTTGCCCGTCGGCGACGACCACGAACGGCACACCCCATACGCTGGGCTTCGGGAACCGGCCGAAGACGCCCGCTTTCAGGCGCATCAGGTTCTGCTGACGGTCGTAGGCAGTCAGATCCGCTTCGGTCAGCAAGGGCTGCTCGTCCAGGATCAGTCCCTCCAGCGGATAGTCCTGCGGCCGCATGGCGTCAAAGCGGTCTGCGCCGTTGCCCGCCTCCGAGAAGAGGATCCGCCCGCGTTCATCGCTTCGGAAGTGCGGGGCGTTGGTGTGCCCGAGAACCAGGTAGATGGCGAACCTCGGCTGGCCGGCTGAGGCTGGCACGGAGTTCGTGCCTTGCGCTGTCGCTTCAGCAGACCGCCCGGGGTTGTTCCACTCCTCCGTCGTGATCTCCACGTCCGTCCTGACGCCCGGACGGAGCGAGATGTTCCGGAACGTCACGAAGGTCAGCGGGCGATAGCGGAGGCATACCCCGGTGATCTCGGACGCGCTCGCCTCGATCAGACCCTTCTTCGGATCACAGTCCACGGTGAACTTGTGCTGTCTCATCCCTGTCTGGTTATTGTCAGAGACGTCCTCTTCAAATCTCTCCAGGGAGACGATGTCCTCCTGGCCGTTCCTCGTGTATATCAGGCCGTACTCGGTCTGGAATCCCCGGGCCGTCTCTCCGAAGGCCTCGGAATACACGACTTCGACCTTGTCCCCCTCCACCCTGGGGGCATTGAGCACGATACGCTGCCCCTGAAAGGTCGTCTCCATGAAGCCCCCGAATTCCGTGAAGACCTTCATGCGAACCTGCCACTGCTCTCGGGGAAATCCAAATGTCATGGATGCCGATTCCAGCTTCTCCGGGAGGAGTTGGACCGTGTGGTCCATCTCTGATGAGTAGATGTTCTTGCCGCTGGCATCCACCATCATTCCGCGGCCCGAGCCCGTGGACTGGTCCACCCACGAGGTCTCATAGCCATACCTGTTCCCTGTGACCCTGTATGCAATGCCATATACCTTGGCCGCATAAGACAGGCCCTTGGTGGTCATCCTGCAGGTCGATCTGGCGAAGGGTCCCCGCTCGAGCCTGCGGCCATCCGGACGCCACCACTGCTTCGGCTCGCCCGGATCCTCACAGACCCCCAGGAGTTCAACCGTGATGCCACTCGGCAGAACCTTCCTGAACTCGGATGTCCCAGCAGATGCCTCCCCCACAAGCATGGCTGTTCCACCGTGGACGTCCGGTCCGTCGGATCGTTCGACCGTGTCATCGAATCCGCTCCTCTGTCCGGCCTGCTGCGCGGTTGGAGCTCCCCGGGCCGATCGTTGGAAGTCCACGTCCTCCCGTCCCGATCGGACGTCTCGGCGTTCGAGCTTGTCACCGAAATCGCCATCGTTGATCAGGATGCGCTCGGCCGTTTCAAACGGCGATTGGAATCGATACCGGCCCTCGGAGTCCGTCTTCGTGTTGCTGCTGTAGATGCTCCTTCCAGCGGGGTCCTTCCAGATCGCCAGCACGTTGCGCCCCGGTTGCGGCCTGCCTGCGGCATCGGTGAACCGGCCGCCGTAGGAGTACTTCTCTTCGAGCGACAACGTGACGTGGACCGGCTCTCCCTTCTTCAGGACGATGCCCTGGATCCGCAGGTTCGGCTGATCGGTCAGCGGCACGGGCGTCGCGCTTACGTCGCAGGGGCCATCCGGAAGGCCGTTGAAGGAGAACGTGCCGTCCGGACTGGTCATGGTCTGCGGCATCAGGCCCCACGATGCGCTCCATTCCTGCGGCAGGGCCGTGACGCGATACACGCTCGCCGGTTTGCCGTCCACCCCGATCACCCGGCCGGTGACGGAGACGCGGTCGTCTCTGGGGAGGATATCGATCTCGACCGGGTTGCTGACCGCGAGCGGGCGATCACCCGTGAAGGCGGGATCTCCAGCAGACAAGGGAAACACGATGCGGAAGGTGTGACGGCCGGGGGCGGGATCGGGCATCGGTTCGCCGGTGGACATGGATCGCCAGTGACGCGACGTGATCGCGGTGTGGAGATTCAGACGCTGCAGGGCAGGAGAAGGACCGACGCTCGCGGCCTCTGCGGCTCCCCGGTCTTTCGTCTCATACCAATGCCCGTCCAAAACCAGGACGAACTCCGCGATGGGCGGGCCGTAGTGGGGGAAGACACGCTCGGTTTGGCTCTGAAGATCGGTCTGGAGAATAACGAGCAATTCTCCCTGAGACCACACCTGACGCGGCGAGCGGATGCGCACCTGCACGCCGTCGGTGGGCTCGCCCCAAGGGCCGCCGTCGCTGGATGCAAAGACCTCGCGCGCGGCCGCCGTGGACAGAAAGCGATGACGAATCTCCAGGGTCTGGGCCCGACGATCGACCTTCTGAACCTCCATGACCCCCGCCACCGGATGGCCGGTCGGCATCTGGACGGCAAAGGCGAACCTCTGGCCGGTCTGCAATTCGGAGAACGTATGGAAGAGTCCCCCGTCGCTCTCTGCAACGGGGTGAGCGGGGCTTGCGTCGGGCTCGATGGCGGCGTGCTGGAGCAGTGAGAGGACCTGCTCAGGGACATCCCCATCCTGCTTCGTCGCCTCGGCCAGAAGGAATCGCCTGGCTCCGGCAATGCCCAGCCCCACCGTGTTGGAGGCAAACTCCGCCACGAGAATCGCGTCCGCAGGGGGCCTCCGCCACTGTTCCTGGGTCATGGCCTCCATGTGGCCGCGACTCAGGTTGAGCGATCCGTCCTCTGCGCCGGATTCCAGATCATGGAGTGTGCACACGCGGGTCTCGGTGAAGTGGGGGACAGCCGACGGTGTTCCGGCTGGGATCAACTGCATGCTCGGATCCTGCGGCATCACCGAGACATTGTATGTGAAGTCGTCGCCGGTCTTCCGCAGGGACAACACGGTGAGTCGACCCGAAGGATCCAATGCGACCAGCAGCCCGTTATCGGGAATGGTGTAGCGACCTGTGTGTCGGTTGCCTTCCACCAGCCTGAGCAGATCCTGGTGGGAGGTCCTTCGAAGCCAGTCGTACAGGGTCGTCGGGTAGGGCGGGCCATCAGGCCACAAGGGAGCGAGCTTCAGTCCGTGAAAGACTACAATCTCCTTGCCATCCATCGTGAACCCGGGCCCTTCCGTGGCGTCCTCCAATGCCTTCCAGATCGCTGCACGCCCGCTTTCGCTGTTCGGATCGGCCTCGGGAAGGCGAACGAAATGGTCCCTGAGCGGATTCACGGAGAAGGTCTTGGGCAGACCCGGCCCGTCGAACGGATAGCGGAAGTGTTGACCCTGGCTGAAGCCCGTTGTGCCCAACTCGGCGTCCTCTCCGGACAACACGGCAATGGCGTGGGTGAAGGCTGAGACCGTCGCGTTCGGGAACCGGTCGCTCGGCGGAAGCTCGATCATCGCCAGCCGTCGCTTCAGTTCCGGCAGGGCAGCCGTATCGCCGAGCCGCTCCAACTGTTGGGCCAGCAACCACCAATGATCGGTTGGAATCCGATCCAATGCTCCGAGCAGATGATCACGAGCCTCGTCGCCCCCGATCTGCGACAGCGCGATGATGGCAGCGATGTCGTTCGACTCGATGAATCCGGCGATGAGTCCAACATGCCTCCTGGCCTTGCTCTCTCCGAGCAGGACGAGACAACAGTGTCTTGTGTTGATCGATCGATGCACCGGTTGACTGCCAAGCTCACGCAAGACCCCTGCCAGATGATCCGCCACCGCCGGGTTGTCCAGGAACAGCTCGACCCCCTTGATGGCCAGCACGTCGGTACCGCCCGACTTCATCAGGGGCACCAGCCCGCGAACCGCTTGCGGGCCTGCCTGTTTGACGCGTTGCAGGAAGTCTGCCTCGGAGAGCCCACCCGCCACAACCTCAGACGCCCATGACTCGATTCGCTGGAACATGGACCGACTCAACTCAGGAAGCTTGTCCCGCGGCACCTCCAGCCCGTTAAAGAAGAACTTGTCGCGATCCTTGAACGGGACCAGTTCGAAATGGTCCACGTCTGGCAGCGCGACATCCATCAGGAAGTAGGCGTGCCGGTTCATCGTCTTGAAGTCCCAGAAATGGGTGTGATCCATCGGATGACGCGATCCGTCCTTCTTGACCGCCACAAGGTGGTATCTCCCGCGCAGGAGATCGCCACGGTTTTCCAGATTCACCGTCGTCCGGCGGTCCTGATCCTGTGCGGTGGAGAGGTCCCAGAGCATGGGGCCGTCCGGGCCTGAACCCTTGCCGTTCATGCCCCCTTCCAAGAGAGAGGCCACGACGATCTCGCTTGCGTCCGATGGGGCCGAGGCACCCTCCTTCGCTCCCAAGACCAGGGTCTTGCCTGGCGAGGAAACGGCGATCCGTAGCCAGACGTCGAGTCTGTCCGGAAACACCCCGCCCAGTTCCTTCATTCGAAGCCAGTTTGTCGAACCGATCCGCTCGACAAAGAAGTCCCTCGTCTGCTCGCCCGGATGTTGCCAGGCGGTGTCGTGGATCAAGCGGCGTGTGGCGTGGTCGAACAGGCGGACCTCGACGATCTCATATCCGCCGGATACGCCCAGGTTCAAGAACAACTCCTCGCCGGGTCCTTGCTGGTCTCCCGGGAGGCGGAGCCATCCCTCCTTCTCCCATCGCAGCGGGCCGGCGTGGAATGGAAGACCGTCCACCTTGAACCGCTGAGTGCGGTCCGCCACCCGGATGCCCTTCTCATAGGCGCTGGGAGGGTTTTCGAGATCAAGGTCTTCCAGGTCGGTTCGTCCAGCGTTTCCGGCCAGTGCCGCCAGCGCCGCACCGCCCACCAGAAGCAGGCCCAGCACCCAGCCCGTCCGTCCCAATCGAATCGCGCCGTCGTCCCCGGCCCCGATCAGGCGCAAGACCCGCCGCCGCATAAGGTCTCTGTCGTCCCCGGCCAGGGCCAGCTGCGCGGACAGCCTGCATGAGGGGCCGTTCTCCTCAGACCGGCATTCCGAGCAGATCACCAGTGCCTCTGCGTAGTCCGCCGGATCGCAGCCCGCCGCGAGCACCCAGTCATCACACGCCTCTTCCCTCGCCACGGTCATGCGCCGGCTCATCCACCACACCGCCGGGTGAAAGAACAACACCGTCTCCACCCATCGCTGCACCGCCAGGGCCCAGGCGTCCCTTCGCAGCAGATGCGCCAGCTCGTGCGCCAGCACCGCCTCGACCTGCTCCACACTCAACCGGCTCGCCAGCGACAAAGGCAGGAGGATCACCGGCTTCAAAAAGCCCACGAGGACCGGGGCCGCCACCTCACGGGACCATTGCAGCGCCGGGCGGAGGCGGATGTGGATCTGGTCACCCATCCGTTGCATGGCCTCGATCCAAACCCCGGCCTCCACCGGAACACCTTGCCGCCGCAACCGCGTCGTGCCGGCGAGCCCGAAGGCCATGCGCACGAGCATCGCGATCAGACCCACCAGATACCCACTGGCCGCCCACGGGGCGACTGCCTCCCAATGGACGACGGATTCCTTGGCGGCCGCCTGCGGGGATGGGGGCGCGGCTGCGCATTCCGTCGTTTCAGGCCGATGCGGCCTTTCAAGACTCGCCGAAACAGGCACCTCAACGGTCGGACTCGACTCGCCGCCTGTGGGCTGGAAGGTCGTCTCTGCCCCAATGGCCGGATACCCTGAGACGCCCCGATGCGTCGGGGCCGGCGTGAGGACAAACGCGGCCGGCAGACTCAACGCCAGCAGGATCAATCCCGTCAGATGCAGCCCGTGACGACCTGCTGCCGTGCGGACAAACAGGCGTTCGACCGCAAACACCGCCAACGCTATCACCGCTCCCGCCCACAACACATGAGCCGCCGCCTGGGTGAACCGCAAGGCCAGTTCCGTCATGTTCATTGGCCGCCTCTCTTTCGATATCGCTCGATCGCCTTGCGAAGTCCGGCGTGGTCCGCCCCGTCGAGCTGCTCGTTCTCCAAGAGACTCAACAGGAACGCCGAGGTCGATCCGTCGAAAACGCGTTCCACCAGATCGCCCACCATGCCCTGGGACACGTCCATGCGGGAGACCTTGGGGGAGAAGGCGTACCCTCGCCCCTCGTCCGCGCTGGTTCGCGTCACGAAGCCCTTGTCATACATCACGTTCAAGGTCGTGATCAGCGACGTGTGAGCGAGTTCTCGTCCTGCTGCGGCCATGGCCTCGCGGACCTCCCGCACGGTGCGAGGTGACCGATTCCAGAGGACCTTCAGGATCTCCAGTTCCAATTCCGTCGGGTGTCTTGATCTTCTTCGTGCCATAGCTTCTATTCAAATAGAAGAGACGAGAAACGCAAGCTCAATTTCTATGAAAATAGAAATATTTTTCCTTTCGCTGCACGTGGCCGCCACGGTCGCGGGGTCTCAGCCGATGGGGCGAAGATCGCACCCTATGTGGTTGTCCAGGGATGTTCGGATTCGTGATAGACGCTACTGGGGGGGACTCTACCAGGGAGCGAACAATCAGTATGTGAGCACCTTGACCTTCTGGCGAAACTGATCCGGGGTCAACTGGCTTCGGGCGAACTGGTCGATGTCGGACTTCCGGGCCTGGAGTGTGAAGATCGTCTCCTTGAGTCCTCGCACTGGGTTGGGTTGCTGTCTCATCCTGATGTCACCCGTGATCCCCAGATCCCCCAAGAGCGGCACTGGGATTCGTCCGATCACGGACAGGGTGAGGGTCTCGTTGGGGTCCAGGTGGCGGATGTTGGAGGCGTGTCTGAAGGTCTGGATCAGCTCCTTCACCAGGTCCTCTGGTCCCCAGCCCTGATCCAGGGCCCTATCGGCTGGACCGGGTTTTGGATTGATACGGGCAAAGGGATCGCCGCCCGAATCCATTTCCTGGCGGGCTTGGTCCCAGACCGGATCGACGGGTGTTGCACCGGCCTGACCTTGATCTGCCTTTTTCTCCAGGGGGGCAGAGCGGGCCAGGTCCACCTCCGTGAACAGGATGGCCCCATAGCCCTGGATGTAGAGCCCCTCCAGTCTCTCTTGGTCCCTGACCAGGAGGTCCCCATAGTCAGGGAAGACCCCGGACATCCCGGCCGGTTTCCGGGTCAGGTTCTTGCGGAGGATGTGCAGCATCACCTGGAGGTCGTCCGCAATGGCCGTGAAGGCCTCCGGATCGGCCTTGGAGGTGGGCACGATCCGTATGCGGGGGGACGATCCCTCCATCCCTCCGGGTTGGAGCGAATGGGCCCTGTCTTGCCTCAAGTAACCGATCTTGTGGATGTCTTCGTCGATGTTCGTTGTGACTTTCTCATAGAACTTGTCAGCCGGATCGAACTCATATCCCTCCTTGGCGAAGATCAAGTGGCCACTCCAGCCATAAGGGACCTTCACGGCGTATCGACCATCCGCTCCGGTCTGATCCGATCCACCGTTGTTGTCTGCGGTCACGGTCACGCCCGGAATGCCGATCGAGCCTGTGAGGGTGCACATCTTTCGCATTGCAGAATAGTCCTGCCCCCCCAGGGCCTCTGTCACGGATTCGAAGCTTCGCTCCGGCGGATCGAAGTCGTATCCCTCCTTCAAAGGTCTCATTACACCGCTCCAGCCGTAAGGGAGCTTGACACTGTAGGTCCCGGCATTGGATGTGGTCGTCGGTCGACCCGGCAAGCCCTGCAGGACGACGCCTGCGACGGGATTCCCCTCTGCGGTGATCGACCCCGATACCTCAAAGGTCATGACCATGGCCTTGTAGGACTCCTTCTCATAGTTTCGCGTCACCCCAGTGTAAGTCTTGTTCGCGGGAGTGAACACGAATCCTTCCTTGACAGGGGTCACGGTTCCGTTCCATCCGTGGCGGACCTTGACGCTGTAATTTCCTTTACCGTCAGAGAGGACCTGTCCTGCGTCCAGCGTTTGCAGGCCCTCCAAGACCACATCCGATTGACCGGTACTGCCGGAGATCGTGTAGACGATCTCCTTGGCCACATAATCCTGGTCCGCCAGATCTCGACCGACCTGGATATAGCGTCGTGTGGAAGGCTCAAAGGCATAACCTGCCTTTACGGGTACCACCTCTCCACTCCAGCCCAAGGGTACTTCGACGACATAGAGCCCCTGTGAGTCCGTCAAGATCTCGACTGGATATCCCTTGAGGATTGCTTCAGGTACTCCAGCGCTCCCAGAGACTCTGAAGGTCTGAATACGGGTGGCCGTACTGGCCTGACCTTCAACGGCCAGGGCCTGTCCAGTCGCAGTCGTCAGCAGTCCAATGAGGCCCAGGAGGGCTTGTCTTGAACGTATCATGGTCTCTCCTTTTATCTGTTCACTGGGTGTCTTTGTCCCGCGTCTGATCGGATGGCGCGACCAGGGCATAGAGCCTGGTTCCGAGCCTGGCCGTGTCCTGCAGCCGGTTCATCTCCACCTGCTCCAGGGCAGAGACCAGCCGCTGGCGGTCCGTCCACCTGGCCGCTGCCATGGACCGGGCCAGCTCGCTGATCCGCTGGTTCGTGACTGCCTTGGCCTCCGCCAGGGTCTGGGTGGCGTATTGGGCCATCCTCCACTCCATCTCCCGGGCTAGGTCCTTCTCAACGGCATCGGTTATGGACGCCCTCAGGGAGGTCTCCAGCTCGGCCCTGAGTCGTTCCAGATCGACCTGCTGTCTGGACGACAGCCGTCCGACCGCGATGCCCACGGCCAGGGCAAGAAGCAGCAGGGCGGCGACCCTGGTCAGGAGGAGCGGACGCACGGCTCGTGGCTGCTTGTGTGCGCCTGCCTTGATGGCGGCCAGGGCCTCAGGATGGGCCTGTTGCCACTGGTTGAAGTCCGGTACAGGCCCAGGCCCAGGGGCCGTCCTTGAGATCGCCTGCTCCAATCGATGGTCCTTGTCTGGTGCATTCATGGATCGAACCCCCTAATCCAATCCCCGGCGTTTCAGGGCCTTTCGGATCCTCTTCCTTGCACGGCTGAGTCGGCCCTTGACGCAGTCCACGGATAGGCCCAGTACCTGGTGCATCCGCTCATAGCCCACGTCATTGTAGTAGTGCAGGATCACCACCTCGCGGTACACGAACGGCAACTGCTCCACTGCCTCCTTGACGGCCCGGTCAAAGCCGTCTGATCCGACGGTAGGTGAGACCTCCTCCTCCTCGATCGGCACCCTGGCAGCCGCCTGCCGCCTACGACATCGCAGGACCCGACGGGCCTCATTCCTGCAGATCCTCGCCAGCCAGGTCCCAAATCGGTCGGTACGCCGAAGACCGGCCAGCCTGGCACAGGCCTTGGCAAAGGCCTCCTGGGCCGCGTCCTCTGCCAGGTGCCGGTCCAGGAGGATGGCATAGGCCACCCAGACCATGGAGGTGTAGTACCGCTCATACAGCTTGCCGAGGCTCTCGACGCAGCCGGACCTCGCGGCCTCAACCAGGTTTCGCTCGGTTTGTGTATCCAAACCTGCACGCCCATCGACAACGTCACCCACGGCCCGCGTCCATCCTATAGATGCAACGAGGACCCAACAAGTGCGCGTCTTTCTGGCGAATGGGCTGAAGAAACAACGTCCAGGGTGTCTGCCTGGCTTGGATGGCAGATACCCGGTCCTCTCGTTCCTTGAAGACCTCGGTGTGTAGGAGAAGGCTACAGGACGCTGACCAGCAGAGAGAATGCCTGTTCACCGTCTCTGAGCACGCCCTTGTGGGACACGCTGACCGTGATCCACCCCCCGGTCAGGGGGCCGGGCAGGCGGACCTGTTCCACGTTGTCCAGTGTGTTGTCCCCCGGAACGGCCGGCTCCGCGGGGCGGGTGCGGTCCAGCACATAGGGCAGGTGGCGCGAGCCCTGAGGGTCCATGATGCGCAGGTCCAGGTCGTTGACCAGGCACGGCGCAGAGCTGTCCGGGTCCTCGGACACAGTGGCAGGGGGGTCGGTCCAGCACAGGGT
>JAGOQT010000108.1 GCA_018007255.1 Phycisphaerae bacterium
GTGTAACCCAGGTAACGGAGGTAGCGGACGACCACGTCGAAGCTGACGTAGCTCTTGGCGTGTCCCAGGTGGGCATGGCCGTAGACCGTGGGCCCGCACACGTAGATCCCCACGTGGCCCTCCTTCAGGGGCTTGAACTCCTCCAGACGCCGCGTCAGGGTGTTGTACAGGTGCAGTCCCATAGACAGATCGAACCCATTGTCACCAAGCTCAGGTGCAGCCGGAGACCAAGCCTACCCGGGTCTCCAGGCCAAAGAGCCACAGGGGGCATTGTACCGCAGGATCTCCCCTTGGCAAGGAATGGAATCCGACAGAGGGTGCCCAGGGCCACCCTGCCCCCGCGAGCTTGAGGGTCCCCGGGCCCTGTATTTCCCTGGAAAATCGTTGGTTCACGGGCCCGCATACCCTAGAATAGGACCGCCGATGGATCCACAACCGTGAAGGAGTATGGAGGTGCGACATGGACATCCTCGCGTATGCCATCGAGATGGAGAAGGACGGGGAGGCCTACTATAGGCAACTGGCCCACCGCACCGGCAACCCCGGACTCCAGACCATCCTGACCATGCTGGCCGACGAGGAGGTCCTGCACCAGCAGGTCGTCACTCGCATGCGGGGCGGCCGCGCTCAGGTTCCCGCAGGTGAGGTCTTGATGCGGGCCAAGAACATCTTCACGGAGATGAAGGACTCGGAGCAGGCCCTTCCGGATGACACCTCCCAGACAGACCTGTACAAGAAGGCCCTGGACATCGAGCATAAGAGCGAGCAGTTCTACGCCTCCCAGGCCAGGCAGGCCAAGGCCCCCCAGGTCGCTGTATTCGAGGCCCTGGCCGCTGAGGAGCACAAGCACGCCGTCCTCGTGGAGAACCTGATCGAGTTCGTGTCCCGGCCCCAGACCTGGCTGGAGAACGCGGAGTTCTACCACCTTGAGGAGTACTGAGCCTGATGGCATGAAGAACGGCGGCCGAACGGACATCTCGATCGTGCTGGCGGGCCAGGCCGGACAGGGCGTGCAGACCGTGGAGTCCCTCCTGACCAAGGCCGCTGCAGGGGCCGGCCTTCATGTATTTGCCACCAAGGAGTACATGTCCCGCATCCGTGGAGGCATGAACACGACCTCGATCCGGATCGCCGGCCGTGCGGTTGCCGCCCCAGTGGATCGGATCGACATCCTGGTGGCCCTAGACAAGGGGGCCCGTGAGCACTTGGCCCGGCGTCTGTCCGAACACACACTCGTCCTGGCGGAGGTCCGGGTCGTGGGCAAGGAGTTCGATGGTTCGGCCTGTCGGTTCGTGGATCTCCCTCTGACCTCCATTGCCGCACGCATCGGCAACAAGCTGTTCTCGAACGTCGTGGCGGTGGGGGCGATCGCCGGCCTGGTCGGTATGGACCTGGACCACGTCAACAAGGCCATTCGCCGGCAGTTCGGCGCAAAGGATCCGCAGATCGTGGAGGGCAACCTCGAGGCCGCCACAGCAGGGCATGCGTTTGCACAGGGTCTGGCGGGGCCCTACAAGGCGCCTCCGATCAGGCCGGACAGCCGGGTCCAGGACCACGTCGTCCTGAGCGGGGGTGAGGCCATCGGCCTCGGGGCCATGGCTGGCGGGTGCAACTTCATCTCCTCGTATCCCATGTCCCCCTCCACCCCGGTCCTGACCTTCCTTGCCGGTCACGGCAGAGACCTCGGGGTCATTGCAGAGCAGGCGGAGGACGAGATCGCGGCCATGAACATGGCCATAGGCGCATGGTACGCAGGGGCCAGGGCCATGGTCACTACGTCCGGCGGTGGATTCGACTTGATGACCGAGGGGCTGAGCCTGGCAGGGATGTTCGAGAGCCCGATGGTCATACACCTGGCCCAGAGACCCGCACCTGCCACGGGCCTGCCGACCCGCACGGAACAGGCGGACCTGGAGCTGGCCCTGTATGCAGGCCACGGCGAGTTCCCCAGGATCATCCTGGCCCCGGGCAACCTGGCCCAGGCCTTCTCCTGCGCGCAACAGGCATTCGACCTGGCGGATCGGTTCCAGATACCAGTCTTCGTCCTGACCGACCAGTACCTGATCGACACCTACTACAATGTGGAGCCCTTCGAGATCCCCAAGACCGGCCCGACCAGGCACGTCGTCAAGTCAACTGCCGATTACCGCCGCTACGCCCTGACCGAGGACGGCATATCACCGAGGGCCATACCCGGCTACGGCGACGGCCTGGTGGTCCTGGACAGCGACGAGCACGACGAGCAGGGGCATATCACAGAGGACCTGGACCTGCGGGTCCGGATGGTCCAGAAGCGCCTGCACAAGAAGCTCCCTGCTATCCAGGCAGCGGCCCTGGCCCCCTCGCTGATCGGCCCCAATGGCTACAAGGACCTGGTCGTGTGCTGGGGATCCGCACTGGAGATCGTCAAAGAGGCCCTCACGATGCTGGGCCGGAAGGACACTGCGATCCTCCACTTCCACCAGGTCTATCCCCTGCACGAGGACACGGCGGCGCACCTCAGGAAGGCCGGGCGCGTCATCCTCCTGGAGGGCAATGCCACAGGTCAGCTCGGCAAGGTGATCCGCCTGGGCACCGGGATTGCGATCGAAAGGCGGGTCCTGCGATACAACGGCCTGCCCTTCTCAGTGGAAGACGTGGCCGCACAACTGAAGGGGCACCTGGCCTGAGGGGCACTCATGACCAACGTTGCCTTCGACATGGGGAAGATCGACATGGCCTGGTGCCCGGGCTGTGGGGACTACCAGATCCGCAAGGCAGTTCTGGCTGCCTTGACTGAGCTCGACCTCGACCCCAGGCAAGTGGTCCTGGTCTCTGGGATCGGCCAGGCAGCCAAGATCCCTCACTACATCCGGACCCACGTGTACAACGGCCTGCACGGCCGGGCCCTGTCTCCTGCCACGGCCATCAAGGCCTCCAATCCCAATCTCACGGTCATTGCCATCAGCGGGGACGGGGACATGTACGGCGAGGGCGGAAACCACTTCCTCCACACCATCCGCCGGAACCCCAACATCACCAACGTGGTACACAACAACATGGTCTACGGCCTGACCAAGGGCCAGGCCTCACCCACCAGCCAGCGGGGCTTCAAGACACCGGTGCAGGTGGCCGGCGTATTCCTGGAGCCGTTCAATCCGCTGGCAGTGGCCATCGCCTTGGACGCAGGGTTCGTAGCCAGGGCCTTCTCCGGCGACGTGGACCGCACCAAAGAGATCCTCAAACAGGCCATCCAGCACAAGGGGTACGCCCTGGTCGACATATTCCAGCCCTGTGTGTCCTTCAACAAGGTCAACACCTTCCAGTGGTTCAAGGACAACACCTACTACCTCGACGCATCCCACGACCCGACCGACCGTCAGGCCGCATTCGCCAAGGCCACGGAGGCCGGCCCCTGGCCCCTGGGCGTATTCTACATCCATCCCGACAAGATCCCCTTTGAGGAGACTACAGGGATCTACACCCAGGACCGCCGCCCCCTCTACGAACGCGACCCAGATCTGGGTGGACTGGCAGGACTGATGGCGCAATTCAGGACTGTCCTGTAGCCATTCCGTCGGTCATGACCTGTCACCCCTGCGGAGGCAGGGGTCCAGAAGATCCACAGCGCAAATGGATTCCCGCCCCTGCCCTGGCAGGGGTGGCAATCCTTCGCGGGAATGACGGAAGGAAGAGGCCCCTACAAGACTGTCATTGGCGTAGCTGCTCCAGATTATCCTCAACTTCTCATTGACATGTCTCTCCGCCAGGGCCAGAATGGGGCCTGTCTCATTGAGAAGACGATCGACAGCCGAGGGGACTTCCGACATGGCTATGGGCCTGTGTCCAGATAACCTGAGCATTTCCCATCTCATCTTCGGGCCATCTTGGGCCGCTTCTCAATCGCGAAATCGTCAACGTAGGAGGTCACTACGCCTCCGGTTTCGCTCAATCGTCGCGTCCCAATCTGACCCAAATCTGAGCGGCAACTGTGCAGGCTATCTAGACGCATGCCCATTGGCGACAGGCGCGGAACACGGGGCCGGGCAATGCGGGGATCAGGTGTTTCTATTCGCCCTTATCCGTTGAGCTATTGACGCCTGCCTGGTTCCGCTCTGCCCTGTCTCTGCTGCTCCTCGGAATGACTGGAGCATTCTGGATTGCAGATTGCGGATTATGGATTGGCAGGTGCCAGCCGGAACCTGCCACGCGCCACTGCGGTTGCCGCCGACGGGGACGGAGTGTGTCCGCACGCCTGGTTGTGTGCGGTGGTCGGACGGTTAGACCGTTCGACGGTACGACCGTCAAGTCCGATGGGGGCATCAGGAATAGGTGCCGCGTCTAGGATGCTGAAATGCGAGGCTAATGCCTCGGACTGCCCTTGGCAGGCTAGATTCTGCTTGTCAAGCAGAATCAATAGTGGTATTCTGTGTAACAATACAATAACTCGTTAGGCATCGTGACCGCCCATTGAGATTTATGGACATGAAAGCACTCAACAAAATATGTTTCACGATTTGCATCGTGTGTATTGTCATTGGTGTTCTACTGGCGCTTTCCTTGATTTGGGGGACGCATGATAGCGAAATCACGTGGAAGGGATTGGGCACGGTAGGGATTCTGTTTTGTGGTTCGGCGTTGACTTTGGCCGTGAGCAATGCCTTCGCGCGGAAGTCTGGTTCAAAATCTTCAGATGACAACGATGCCTAACCATGCGCTGCACCGAACGCCGGGATTGCGTCTGGATTGGCATTCAGACCTCATTGGCCCGGCGTCGGTGAGCCGGGACGTTCGGCCGACACTGAGCAGATGAACCAGGAGAGACTCCGGATGAAGGCGCTAACAATCAGGCAACCGTGGGCATGGGCCATCATCTTCGGCGGAAAGAACATCGAGAATCGGTCCTGGCGCACACGATACCGGGGTCCAGTCCTCATTCATGCTGGAGCTGCTTATGACCCCGAAGTATCCATGCCGAGGGGTGTCCGTGCCCCCGTAAGAGACAAGCTACAGTTCAGCGCCCTGATCGGGGTCGTCGAGTTGACGGACGTGGTGGAGAAAAGCAGGTCGCCCTGGTTTCAAGGGGAGTACGGCTTCGTTTTGGCGAAGCCGCGTCCCCTGAAACCGCCGATACGCTGCAGCGGAAGGCTCGGTCTTTGGACTCCGAGCGCAGGTCAAATCCGCGCCGTTAGAGCTCGGCTCAAGACGCGCAGGATCGCCACGAGCGGCCGAACAGGGGGATGAAGCTGACAAGGTCCGCGCCGGCAAGAGAACCGCGGCCCTTGCAGCTTATCCCCAGTGTTCGGCAGGAGGACCACGCATGAGCAACCCAGTACAGGCTCACGCACCGGCATTAGTGCCGGCACCAGCACCCCTGGCATCGCCACCGGCACCAGCGGCGGCCCCGGTCAAGATCGTGTGGCCCAGCCCCGGCAACGTCATCACGACGAAAGCCGGCATGGAGTACACCATCGGTAACCAGATTGGCTCCGGGGGCTATGCGCTCGTCTTCGAGGGGACTGACCTGTTCGGGAACGCCGTTGCACTCAAGGTCTTCAAGCCGGCGAATAGACCTTTTGACGAAGTGCAGGCACAGTGGCAGAAGGAATCCCACCTGTTTGAGAAGCTCCGCCACCCGAACGTCGTGGCGATCTATGACGCATTCGTTTGCGACAATCTGTTTTACATCGTCCTGGAGCGTGCTTGGGGAAGGCTCTGCGACTACGTCGATCGATTCAAGCCCCTGCCGGAAGTCGCCGTGCGGGAGATCGCACGCCAACTCCTGTTCGCCGCCCACTACATTCATACGCACGGCGTCGTACACAGAGATATCACCGTCGTCAACGCTCTGGTCTTCGAGGGGCCGCAGTCCAAAGGGCCGCTGTTCAAGATTTCAGACTTCGGCATCAGCAAGGAGTTCGTTGACCCGTGGCAGGACAAGATCTGCCACACGCACATTGCCCACCCATGCTTCATTCCCCCCGAGTTGATCGATCCAAAGTACGGATTCTCAACCGAGAGGGCCGACCTATATCACCTTGGCCTCATCTTGCTGTACGCACTCACTGGGTCCCTGCCGTTCAACGAGTCGATGTCGAAAGACCAGATTAGCCAACTGATTCAGGAGGGGGCTCCGCGCAAGCAAGCCGAAGCCCTCAAGACTCCGCTCGGCGACTACATAGCTGTCCTGCTGAGGCGCAGAAACGAGTTCCGGTACAAGACAGCGATCGAAGCGTGGAACGAGTTGAAGAAGACACCTGCGTTTGTGCCGCAAACCAAGACACCATAGGAAGCCGGACAATGCCCCGCACCGTACCCGAAGCCGCGCGCGGCTCGCGGATTCGGTCCGGTGAAGGCTGGCGTTAGCGAAAGGACCACCATGCCAACACATCGCGACACCGCGATCGACAGGTTCACCAGCGGCTACAACTGCGCCCAAGCCGTTCTCTTCGCCTTCGCGCCCGATCTCGGTCTCGATCCCGACGTCGCCCTTCGTCTCGCCTGCGGCTTCGGCGGCGGCATCGCCCGGCGCCAGGAGGTCTGCGGTGCGATCAGCGGCGGTGTCATCGCCCTCGGGCTCAGGCACGGGCGCGGCGAGGGTCAGGACAAGACCGTCACGGCCGAGACCTATGCCAAGGTCAATGACCTCCTCTCCACCTTTGAAGCCGCTCACGGCACGCACATCTGTCGCGTCCTTCTCGGCGGCTGTGACCTCTCGACACCTGACGGCCAATGGCAGTTCCACGGCTCCGACCTTCCCATTCGCGTCTGCCAGCCGTGCGTCAACACCGTCGTCGCGACCCTGGAACGCCTCCTGTAGCGTTTCTCAGCGTGTCGGCGTCACAGTCCGCCTTCCGGCCTCTCGTCGCACACAGGTCGACGCCAACACTCAACTGCTCAGTTCAAGAATCGCCTAACCCCGGCGTGCAGCGGACTCGCTTCGCTCGCCGCTGACGCCAGACGTTGATGAGACTGTATAGTGTCTGTGGATTATCATAGAGAAGAGAACACTACGGGCGTCGACGCCAAGTTCATGAGGAGAGAATCGGTTCTAGGCTACTTCGTTTTGACCCTGATCATTTCGTGGGGAAGCCTTCTCTTGATCATGGGTGTAGGCGGAGTTCTGGGCACGACGGCTGTACCCTCAGAGCGGATGCCGCTCCTGTACGTAGGCATGCTTCTGGGCCCCTCAATATCGAGTCTACTTCTGATCGGCCTTGTATACGGGCGCCTCGGCTTCCGCGAGCTGCTCTCCAAGCTATGCCGCTGGCAGGTGGACTTGCGCTGGTATGCCATAGCGATTCTGACTTCGCCAGGCCTGGTGGCAGCTACACTCTTACCGCTTTCGTTATGCTCGCCGAAATTCGTTCCTGGCATCGTTACATCCAGCGACAAGGCAAGCCTTCTAGTTTCTGGTCTCTTGGCGGGTATTCTAGTCGGTATCTTTGAAGAATTGGGATGGACGGGCTTCGCCATCCCCCGTCTTAGATCGCGCTACGGTGTTCTGGCTACCGGCTTGATCGTTGGGCTGGTGTGGGGACTGTGGCATATGCCTCTTTTCCTGGCCAGCGTCAGAGCCTCGCAATCCGTTCCCCCCATCCTCATACTTGTGGTCCAGCTGTTCACTTTCCTGCCCGCCTTTAGGGTGTTGATGGTCTGGGTCTATGACCGCACCAGAAGCCTGCTCGTGGCGATGCTCATGCATATGAGCCTGACTGCGACCGCACTGATCTTTGCGATTTCGGCCGCGGACACTCCGACTGTGGTGTCGGATCTGGCTTATGCAGCAGCCTTGTGGCTCTTTGTTGCACTGATCGCTTGTGCCAACCGCGGGCGACTTGAAAAGGTATAGCAGTTGAACTCGCTCGAATTGCTGCCCAACAATGGGCTGCAGGCGACGTTGCCCCGCTGCGCGCCGCAACGCGCCTGAACCTGACCGTTCGATCCGACCGCAAGCGGCCGGATCGAACGAGGCCCGCGGCAGGAACGCCGCGTGTCCGCCCGCCTGCGGCGGTCGAACACGCGTCTTGAGTGGTCGGGCCTCCGAAAACGTCGTTGTCTGCGGCCCGCCACTCAGCCGCGGGCCTCGTTAGCTGCACGCGGTGACACTCGCACATTCAAGAATGAGCCCGGGCAAGAAGGCCCAGCACACTGCCAAGTGGGCGCGAACCATGACGAGGTTGGCTCGTCACGTACACGCGACGCGCGGGGGCCAGGTGGAAATTGGTCGACTTCGGGGGCAAGTCGAAGGCGGAGGCCCGTGGCATCGTGGATCTGATCGCGATCCGCAAGGACCACCGGCATCATGGCGCCGGTCTCAAGCGCGGCGACCTCTTCGAGATCGTCCTGATCCAGACGAAGGGAGGGTCCGCTCCTCGGCCGACTGCAGACGACCTTGCTCGCCTGGCCAAAGTGGCCCGACGTCACCGAGCGAAGGCCGTGATCCTGGCAGAGTGGCGGCGCGCCGACAAACTCGAGCTCTTCAAGCTCAGCGGGAAGCGGTGGAAGTCGGTCTCACCGACGGAGATGTTTGGTTGAAGGACGGCGGCAGCTAACATGCCGTTTCAGGTGTCAATCCCGCCGCAGGGACATCGTGTAGAATCGATGCGCCGGCTCGGCGGCGGGCCTGTAGCTGAACGGCAAGGCGTTATGCCACAAGGAGGTAACGCATGCAGTATCTGCTCATCATCAGCCATGACGATCGCTTTCGCCCGACAGAGGACCTGCTAGAGAACATTGGTGCCTGGATAAGGAGGATGGAAGATCGAGGTATCCGAGTGCATGGCAATCCACTTCAACCACCTGGCACCGCAACAACCGTGCGGATACGGAAAGGGAAATTGGCGGTAACCAAGGGCCCGTTGGCCAAATCCAGGGAAAAGATGTGCGCTTACGAATTAATCGAGTGCTCGGGTCCGGAGGAAGCCATTGCGATTGCATCCCAACATCCCATGGCAAAGGCGGCAACCATCGAGGTACGCCCGGTGTGGAACGAATTGGTGGGTTAAGCCAGAAGATGTGGCATAACCATCGGCTCCAGGCGACGCACAAAAGCGCATCGCCTTTCTCTTTCTTTCAGGCGGCCGGCACGGCGCTTTTGTGCGCGCCTGAGCCGAAGCGGTATCCCATCGAAGGAGGAGTGACGTGATGAAATCTGCAAAGAACACGATTTGCCTTTGGTACGATGGCGATGCCGAGGACGCAGCGCGATTTTACGTCGAGACCTTTCCCGATTCGTTCGTCGGCGCGGTGCACCGCGCTCCGGGAGACTTTCCGTCGGGCAAGAAAGGGGACGTGTTGACCGTCGAGTTTACCGTGATGGGCATTCCGTGCCTCGGGCTCAATGGTGGACCTACGTTCAAGCACAGCGAAGCGTTCTCGTTTCAGGTCGCCACCGCTGACCAAGCCGAAACGGACCGCTACTGGAACGCGATCGTCGGCAACGACGGCCAGGAGAGCGTATGCGGCTGGTGCAAGGATAAGTGGGGAGTATCCTGGCAGATTACGCCGATCGCTCTGACGAAAGCGGTAACCGATCCCGATCCCGACGTCGCCAAGCGCGCGTTCGATGCGATGATGCAGATGACAAAGATCGACATCGCTGCAATCGAGGCGTCGCGCCGCGGCTGAGGTTGCACAGTAGCAGGGTACCCGCGGAGCCGCAACAGGTCCATGACGGGCGGACTCGCACCTCCTCGCTCCTGAACTTGTGGTTTTCGACCTTGGGGAGAACATGGTCCCGCCCGAACGAGTGGCGGGATAACCATGCCCATGTGTACCCTACATTATGAGGCAAGAGAGGAGTGTGATTCATGAGAAAAGTAATAATCGGAGCCATGGTTTCTTTGGACGGCGTCATGCAGGCACCCGGAGGCCCCCTTGAAGATCCTACTATGGGATTCAACCACGGCGGCTGGGTAGCGCCACTGGTGGACGATGTTTTCGGCGAAGAGATGGGCAAGATGTTGAGCGAGCCGTACGACTTGTTGCTCGGTCGAAAGACTTACGAGATCTTCGCGGCGCACTGGCCTTACGCTGAGGGCGGCCCCGACGATTCCATTGCCAAGACGTTCAATTCAGTCACGAAGTATGTTGCTACTCGGAAGGGCTTGGATCTGACCTGGAAGGATTCGGTGGCCCTCAGTGACGCAGCGTCAGATGTCGCCAAGCTGAAACGGGAGGAAGGCCCATCCCTTCTTACACAGGGCAGTACCGACTTGATCCAAACGCTGCTTGCGGATGACCTCGTCGATCAGATCAATATTTTCACATTCCCAATTGTCCTCGGGCAAGGCAAGAAGTTGTTTGGCGTTGGCTCAAGAGCTGGGGCGTTTCGACTGATTGCAAGCCGGACATCGCCCAATGGCATCTCAATTGCGGAGTATGTACGCGACGGTGCTGTAAAGACCGGGGATTTCACTATGGACCCTCCTACACCGGCAGAAGTCGCACGTCGCGAGAAGACGAAACGAGAAGGCTAAATCCATGATGATGTACTGGCTGGGGACTCGAGGGACTCGAGGGTCAGACCTTAACGTAACAATTAGGAAGATTGTGGGCGGCATCTTCAACTATGACGAAGAAGCCTGGCTTTACATTGATCGAGCTGCTGGTCGTGATTGCGATCATTGCGATACTGATGGCCATTTTGATGCCGGCGCTGAATGTGGCACGCGAGCAGGCCCGGCGTACCCGGTGCATGCGCAACATGCGTCAGATCGGAGTGGCCCTGGCCGCGTATCAGAATGAATACGAGAGGACACCACCCAAAACACAGTCGGTGTTCGACTATGCCAGTCCGACAGCCCGAGACAATGTGCTCAAGCTGCTTCGTCCGATGCTCTCGACGGCCGGTCCGGAGGTGGCGACGCCGGTGTACGTATGCCCGAGCCTGAAGGACCATCCCAATCCCGACTCGAGGGTCAGACCTTGAAGTAAGCATTTGGGCGGAACTAGGTCTATCCCAAACACCTACGGAGATCGGCAGCCTATTCACTGCTCCCCGGGCTGGCCCTGCATAGCCCCAAATTGTTATG
>JAGOQT010000109.1 GCA_018007255.1 Phycisphaerae bacterium
GGTCAGCTTCGTGCTGGCCATCCTCTGCTATGTGGCCTCAGAGCGGATGAGCACGCAGCAGGCCTGGGCGGCCTATCTGCTCATGCCCCACATCCCCCAGGCCGGGGAGCTGAGCATCTTCTACGGGTCCTTGCTGGGCGCGGTCCTGGGCTTTCTCTGGTTCAACTGCTACCCGGCCCAGACCTTTATGGGAGACATCGGTTCCCTGCCCCTGGGCGCGGCCATGGGCTATGGCGCGATGGTGACCCGCAACGAGATCCTGCTCCTGGTCATCGGGGGGGTCTTCATGATCGAGCTGATGAGCGTGGTCCTGCAGGTGGGCTACTTCAAGTACACCCATGGCAAGCGGCTGTTCCGGATCGCCCCGATCCATCACCACTTCCACCTGGCCGGTTGGAGCGAACCCCAGGTGGTGGTGCGGTTCTGGCTCCTGGGTGCGGCCTTTGCGGCCCTGGCCCTGGCCACACTGAAGATCCGCTGACCCGCGCAGGGGGGCCGGCCCACGGCCAAGACACGCGGACGCGGCGGACTACGGCCGGTCCGGAGCACGCACCTGGACGTTGGGGCTTCGCATGTCCTGTCCGTCCGAGGGGTCCTGTCCGGCGTCTCGGTGTATGAGGAAGATCTTGATGGCCATACCCGCAAGCCCCAGGCCGCAGGCTCCGAGGATGGCGGCGACCACATAGGCGAAGACCTTCGGGAACGCCGCGATGAGGATCCCCAGGCCCATCAGGATCAGACCCACCATGAGGATCCCCATGGCCATGGTCTTGGAGGCCTGCGACAGGGCCTGGCTGTAGAAGCGAACATTCATCGCTGGATGCCCATGTTCCCGAGTCCCGGCCCCAAGCAAGAGAAGAACCGGACCTCATACCCTATGGATCGATCCATCTTCCGGCTTCTGGCTTCTGGCTTCTGAGTTCTGAGTTCTGAGACGACCGCGGGCCTCGCCGTGAGGCCCGCGGTCATCCTGTCTTCTCTAGTACATCCCCCCGCCGGGACGGCCTTGCGGCGCGGCCTCTTCCTCCTTCTTGGGGATCTCACTGACGATCGCGTCCGTGGTCAGTAGGAGCGATGCGATGGACGCCCCGTTCTGAAGCGCGGTCCGCTCGACCTTGGTCGGCACGATCACGCCGAACTTGATCATGTCGCCGTACTGCTTGCGCAGGGCGTCATAGCCGAAGTTCCTGTCCGAGGCCTCCATGACCTTCTGGGCCACGATCGAGCCGTCCAGGCCGGCGTTCTCGGCGATCTGCTTGATCGGGGCCAGGACGGCCCTTCGCACGATGTCGACGCCGATGGCCTCGTCGCCCGTGGTCTTGAGCTTCTCCAGGGCGGGCAGACACCGCAGCATGACCACGCCGCCGCCCGGCAGAATCCCCTCTTCCACCGCGGCCCTGCAGGCGTGCAGGGCGTCCTCCACGCGGGCCTTCTTCTCCTTCATCTCGGCCTCGGTGGCCGCGCCGACCTTGATCAGGGCCACACCGCCGGCCAGCTTGGCCAGACGCTCCTGGAGCTTCTCGCGGTCGTAGTCGCTGGTCGTGTTGTCGATCTCCTTCTTGATCTGCTCGATCCGCCCCTTCACGGCCTCGGTCTTGCCCCCGCCCTCGATGAGGGTCGTGGTCTCTTTCTCGACCTTGACCTGCTTGGCGGTGCCCAGGTGACGAAGCTCCACGTGCTCCAGGTCGATCCCCAGGTCCTCAAAGATCGGGTCTCCGCCGGTCAAGATGGCGATGTCCCCGAGCATGGCCTTGCGCCGGTCGCCGAACCCCGGGGCCTTCACCGCGCAGACCTGGAGTACGCCGCGGAGCTTGTTGACCACCAAGGTGGCCAAGGCCTCGCCCTCCACATCCTCGGCGATGATCAGCAGAGGCCGCCCCTGCTTGGCGATCTTCTCCAGGAGTGGGACCAGGGCCTTGATGGAGCTGATCTTCTTCTCGTGGACCAGAACGCAGGGCCTCTCGAGGACCACGCTCGCGGTCTCCGGGTTGTTGATGAAGTGGGGGCTGATGTAGCCCTTGTCGAACTGCATGCCCTCGACCAGATCGACCACGGTCTCCAGGGACTGGCCCTCCTCGACCGTGATGACCCCGTCCTTGCCCACCTTGTCCATGGCCTCGGCGAGTTTGTGTCCGATCTCCGTATCCTGGTTGGCCGAACAGGTGGCGACTTGCTCGATCTGCTTGCCGGACTCGACCTTTATGCTGAGGCGCTTGAGTTCCCCGATGATGGCCTCCACGGCCTTGTCGATCCCCCGCTTGACCTGCATGGGATTGGCCCCGGCGGTGATGTTCTTGAGGCCCTCGGCGTAGATGCTCTCCGCCAGGATCGTGGCCGTGGTCGTGCCGTCGCCCGCTACGGTCGAGGTCTTGGAGGCGACCTCCTTGACCATCTGGGCCCCCATGTTCTCATAGGGGTCGTCGAGCTCGACCTCCTTGGCCACGGTCACCCCGTCCTTGGTCACCGTGGGCGAGCCGAAGGACTTCTCGATGACGACGTTGCGGCCGCACGGCCCCAGCGTGATCTTGACCGCCCGAGCGAGCTTCTGCACCCCCTTGAGGATGGACTCGCGGGCCTCTGAACCGAATGCAATCATCTTGGCTGCCATAAGGACGTTCTCCTTCTCTCCTGCAAGGACTGGGACCTCTTCACTTCTCGATCACGGCCATGATGTCGGACTCGTCCATGATCAAGTACTCTTTGCCGTCCACCTTGATCTCGGTCCCCGCATAGCTGGTGAAGAGGACTTGGTCGCCCTTCTTGAGCTGCATCGCGCGACGGGTGCCGTCATCCAGGATCTTGCCCTCTCCCACGGCCACGATCTTGCCCCGCTGGGGCTTCTCCTTGGCGGTGTCGGGCAACACAATGCCCCCGGCGGTCTTGGACTCTGCCTCGATTCGCTCCACGAGGACCTTGTCTGCCAACGGTCGAATCTTCATACCTGCCTGCTCCTTTCCAGTAACTGCTCTTCTTCCTGCCCTGGGCTCAGGGCGGTCCCATTTCGGATGGGCTCGTAAACAGGGGACACTCATAGGTCTTGACGAACAGCCGATTCAACTGCCTTCGCAGGAGATCCAGATCCACGGGCTTGGCGAGCACGCTGAAGATCTCCATCTGCAGGGCCCGATCCAGCAGGTCCCGGCCCGGGTCGCTGCTCAAGAGAAGGCACGGCAGCCGGGGGTAGTCCATGCGGATGATCCGAACGGTCGAGAGTCTGCCCTGGTCCGAGTCTGCGTCGATGATCGTGGCGTGGACCCGCTTGTGGCGCAGGACGTACACGAACTCATCCGCCCGCTGGACCGTGATGCAGTTCACGCCCGCGGGCTGGAAGATGTCCTGCACGGCCCTGGGCCAGGCCCAGTTGGTCTGGCTGGCCAGCACATTCACCTCACCCATTTGGGAGTTGGCGCATACCATGCGATAGTCTTTAGCAAATGTCGTGCCACGGGCCGCCCGAGGCCGGGTGTGGTTTGCAAGGGTCTTTCCGCCAAGGCCTTAGGAGTGGGTCCAGGGGTCTTGCGCAGTGGGCCCGGCCTGGGACAACTGCCAGCTTGGCAGGCCGTCATCTCGGCTGCGGCTTGACGCGGACCCTGCCGTCCCGGACCACCAGGCGGTCCTCGGCAAACAGGCGGATGGCCTCAGGATAGGCCAGGCACTCCTGCTCAAACACGCGGGCCGCGAGGGACTCGACCGTGTCGTCGTCCTGCACGGGGCAGGTCCGCTGCAGGATGATCGGTCCGGCGTCGTACTCGTCCGTGCAGAAGTGGACCGTGCACCCGCTCACCTTGCACCCCGACCTGAGCACGGCCTCGTGGACGTGATGCCCCCACATGCCCTGGCCCCCGAAGCTGGGAAGCAGGGCGGGGTGGATGTTCATGACGCGACCCTCGTACTCCTGGGGGATCCTCCACAGGCACAGCCACCCGGCCTGCGCCACGAGTTCGACCCCGGCCTGGCCCAGCTCCTGTGCCAGACGCCGACTGAACGAGTCCGTGTCCTGGAAGTCCTTCCTGCGCAGGACCACCACGTTCAGGCCCGCCGCCCTGGCCCTGTCGACTCCTGCAACCTGGGCCCGCGAGCTGATCACCAACGGGATCTGGGCCCGGAGGCTGCCCTGTCGGATCCGATCCAGGAGGTTCATGAGGGTTCTCCCCCCTCCGCTGATCAGGACGCCCAGCCGGAGGGACCGGCTGTTGCAGGCGGAGGGGGTCTTGGGGGAGACGTCCGCGCCGGCGTCCAGCGTCTGGTTGACCAGTGCATCCGCCCGCTTGTTCTGGTCGCGAGCCACGTGCCGCACCGTCCACGAACCGAACCGTTCCAGGAGCCGCCGGGCCTCTTGGTACAAGGGCAGGAGCTGATCGCTCCGCACGGCGTACCGGCCCTGGATCTGCCTGACCAGGAGCTCGCTGTCGCTGACCACCTCCACGGAGGACGCCCCCAGTTCCAGCGCGGCCTGGAGGGCCTTGAGGACCGCGGTATACTCCGCCACGTTGTTGGTCGTCCTTCCCAGGAAGAAGCCCTTGGAGAGGAGAGGCCTTCCTTGCGCGTCGGTCATGACCACGGCCGCTGCGGCCCGGCCCGGATTGCCTCGGCTTCCTCCGTCCGTGTAGGCGACCACCTTGTCCGTCATGGGAGTGAGCTCCGCGTCTGGCTGAGGACGGGGCGAGCCCCACGGCTAGCGCAGCGACAGGGTCCTGCCCAGGACCAGGATCCGCGTGCAGTTGGGGCACCGGATGATCTCGTCGCGGGTCAACAGCAGGTTCACCGATTCGGCGGTGATCCCCATGTAGCAGCCGCCGCAGCTGTACCGGGCGGCCTTGCTCTCCGGCTCCTCGATCTCGACCACGGCCTGGCCGTCGTAGGTCTCCGCAACCCGCTTGTAGACACCCAGGATCTCCTGAGGGATCGTCTGGGAGACGCTGTTCCACTCGGCCTGGATCCGGTCCACCTCCGCCTGGAGATCGACGGCCGCGGCCTCGGACTGCTTCTGGATCTCGGCCAGCTTCCGCCTCTGTTCTTCAATGCGGTTCTGGATCCCTTCGCACTCGACCTCCTCCGCTTCGATCCCCTTCATGAGCTCGAGCACCTGCGTCTCGATCTTGGAGTTGTCCGCCTTGGTGGTGTTCAGCTGGGTCAAGAGTGTGGCGTATTCCTTGTTGGTCTTGGCGGTGTTGAGGGCGGCCCGGAACTTGGCGATCTCCTGGTCGCGAGTCTTGAGGTCGAGTTCGAGTCGGTCAGACTGGAGCTTCGTCAGCCTGATCTCCTGTCTCTTGGCCTCCAGGGCGCGCTCCTGCTTCTTGATCTCCTCCCCCTGGACCACGACGCTTCGCTTGCATCGCACCAGTCTTGCCTGTGCCGTGCGCAGACGGTTCTCCACGGCCTGCAGCCGTGCCAACCCATTCAGTAACGAACCCATTTGTACTCCTCACCATGCCAAAGAACCCACAAGCTCAGTATTATGGCCCGATTCCGCGTCGCCATCAACCCTTTTTTTCGTTCGTTCGACCTGCCCAAGCAGAGAAGTCGCTGGGTGGTCTTGACGATAAAACCTTGGTCGGCTAAGGGTTAGCCGGCAGGGCCCAGTGCACGGAAGAGGCGTATAATAACGGGCCCGGGCTGTACCGGCTCCGACCTGGATCGTCCAGCCGGCGTCCGTTTGACACGGTTTGTCGTGCCGGTATAATGACTGCGATTTGGTCCTATCCAGGTCGCGACCCCCGATCCGGGGATGCACTATCTCGAGGTTACTGATGTTTGAGCGATTCACAGATCGTGCCCGAAAGGTGATGGCCCTGGCCAACCAGGAGGCCCAGCGGTTCAACCACGAGTACATCGGGACCGAACATATCCTGCTCGGCCTGGTCAAGGAGGGCAGCGGGGTCGGCGCAACGGTCCTCAAGAACCTGGACGTGGACATCAAGAAGCTCCGCCTCGAGATCGAGAAGCTGGTGAAGAGCGGTCCTGAGATGGTGACCATGGGCAAGCTCCCCCAGACGCCCAGGGCCAAGAAGGTGATCGAGTACGCCATCGAGGAGGCCCGGGCGCTCAATCACAACTACGTGGGGACTGAGCACATCCTGCTCGGGTTGCTCCGCGAGACCGAGGGGATTGCGGCCCAGGTCCTGATGAATCTGGGACTGAAGCTCGAAGACGTGCGCCAGGAGGTGCTGAACCTCCTGGGCGGGGGCGTCGACGACATGCCCGCAGACCTCAACAGCGCGATGAAGCTGGGCCCCCGGAAACCGACCGGTGCTCCGACCAAGAGCAAGACCCCCGCCCTGGACAGCTTCGGCAGGGACCTGACCCAACTGGCGGCCAACGGGGAGTTGGACCCGGTCATCGGGCGAAAGCGGGAGATCGAGCGGCTGATCCAGATCCTGTGCCGCAGGACCAAGAACAACCCGGTCCTGTTGGGCGAGGCGGGCGTGGGCAAGACGGCCATCGTGGAGGGTCTCAGCCAGCAGATCATCGGCAAGCAGGTCCCCGAACTCCTCAAGGAACGGAGGATCGTGGTCCTGGATCTGGCCATGATGGTGGCGGGGACGAAATACCGCGGCCAGTTCGAGGAGCGGATCAAGGCCGTGATCAGCGAGGTCAAGCGGGCATCCAACGTCATCCTGTTCATCGACGAGCTGCACACCCTCGTGGGCGCGGGAGGCGCGGAGGGGGCCATCGATGCCTCCAACGTCCTCAAGCCGGCCCTGGCCCGCGGGGAGGTCCAGTGCGTGGGTGCGACCACGCTCGACGAGTATCGCAAGTACATCGAGAAGGACGGTGCCCTGGAGCGGCGGTTCCAGACCATCCTGGTCGAGCCGCCGTCCAAGGACGAGACCCAGGAGATCCTGCGGGGCCTCCAGGACCGGTATGAGGCCCACCACCGCGTGCGCTTCACGGACGAGGCCCTGTTCCAGGCCGTGGAGCTCTCCACCCGGTACATCACAGGCCGGTGCCTTCCGGATAAGGCCATCGACGTGATGGACGAGGCCGGCGCCCGTGTCCGCCTCAAGAACCTGACCCTGCCGCCGAACCTCACCGAGGTCGAGTCCAAGATCGAGCGGCTGCAGCGGGAGAAGGACGAGGCCGTGCGGAGCGCGGACTACGAGCGGGCGGCAGCCCTGCGGGATGAGATGCAGCATCTGATCGAGGAGAAGACCCAGCTCCAGATGAAGTGGTACGACGAGAATAGGGAGTCCACGGGGGTGGTGGATGCCGAGGTCATCGCGGAGGTGGTCAGCAACATGACCGGCGTGCCTCTGACCCGTCTGGAGAAGAAGGAGACCCAGCGTCTGCTTGAACTGGAGGCCGAGCTGCACAAGACCGTGGTCTCTCAGGATGAGGCGATCCACGCGATCGCCAAGGCCGTGCGGAGGAGCCGCAGCGGCATGAAGGACCCCAACCGGCCCATGGGCTGCTTCATCTTCCTGGGCCCCAGTGGCGTGGGCAAGACCCTGCTTGCGCAGGCCCTCGCGGAGTTCCTGTTCAGCGACCGCAACGCCCTGGTGCGGATCGACATGAGCGAGTTCATGGAGAAGCACAACGTGAGCCGCCTGGTGGGCGCCCCTCCGGGATACGTCGGATACGAGGAGGGCGGCCAGTTGACCGAGCGGGTCCGGCGCAGACCCTACGCGGTGGTCCTGCTGGACGAGATCGAGAAGGCCCACCCGGACGTGCACAACATCCTGCTCCAGATCATGGACGAGGGGCGTCTGACCGACAGCTTCGGGCGGAGCGTGGACTTCAAGAACGTCATCCTGATCATGACCAGCAACATCGGCGCGGAGCTGATCAAGAACCAGGCCGGGTTCGGGTTCGGCAAGAAGAGCCCGGAGGCCAACTACGAGAAGATGAAGGAAGTCCTCCAGAAGGAAGTGGAGCGGAACTTCCGGCTCGAGTTCATCAACCGCGTGGATGAGACCATCGTGTTCCGGCCCCTCACTCGCGACGACCTGAAGGCCATCGTGGAGTACGAGCTGGTCAAGGTCTTCAAGCGGCTCATGGACCACGGCCTCAAGCTGGAGCTCAGCCCCGCGTCCAAGGAATTCCTCATCGACAAGGGCTACAATCCGGAGTTCGGGGCCAGGCCCCTGCGGAGGGCCATTGAGCACTACCTCGAGGACCCCCTGTCCGAGGCGGTCCTGCGCGGCGACTTCAAGGGCCGGAACCTGGTTCAGATCGATGTCCGGGATGAGGAACACCTCAAGTTCGAGGGCCAGGCCATCGAGGAGCCGCAGAAGGCGGCCACGGATGCCAAGGTGGACGTGCCGTAGACCCAGGACCCAGAACACAGGACGCAGAACTCAGGAGTTGGAAGTCAGGAGGGGGGATCCGCCCGCGTGGAGAGAGGGTGTCCCGCACCGCGTCCAAGATGCCCTCTGGGTCTGTGGTTCCACCCGGCGTCCTGTTCGAGGGTGGACATCCGCCCGAGGGTGGCCTATCGTGTAGAGGATGGTCTCCTCGAAGTCACAGGTGTGGGCGAGCCGAGCGGCTGCGGCGGCCGTCTTCACGTGGCTCGGTCCGATGGTGTCTGGGGCGGCCGATCGCCCTCCGGAAGGGTCGCAGGCCACCTCTGCGTACAGCGGCTCAGTCAGTTGCCGCTCCTGCCATGAGCGGTTCTACAGCCTCTGGTCCACCTCCTTTCATGGCCTGGCCATGCAGCCCTATACCCGGGATTGGGCCGGACGTGCCCTGACGCCCCACGTCGAGCCGGTCCGGATCGGCGCCTTGCAGTACAGGGCCGTGGTCGACAGTAATGACCCGAACACGGGTGTCGTGCTGGAGAGAGGCCCCCAGGGCGAGAAGGCGTATCGCATCGAACACGTGATGGGTGGCAAGAATGTGCTCTACTTCCTGACGCCCCTGGACAGGGGCCGGCTCCAGGTCCTGCCCGTGGCCTATGACGTGCGGAGGAGGCAGTGGTACGACACCACCGAGAGCATGGTCCGGCACCTGCCGGGACTCGTGGACGCGGCCCTGGACTGGAGGGACCCGGCCCTGACCTTCAACAACTCATGCTATACCTGCCACGTCAGCCAACTGGCCCCCAACTACGACCCGGACACGGACACCTTCCGCACGACGTGGGCAGAGCCCGGCATCCACTGTGAGACCTGCCACGGCCCCTGCGCCGAGCACGTCCGGGTCTGCACCCAGGCCCCGACCGACCAGCCCCCCGCAGACCTCAAGCTCATCACCGTGAGCCGCAAGCGGGGGTTCTCCGCGTCCCGGATCGACAGTGCCTGTGCGCCCTGTCACGCCAAGATGACGCCTCTCACAGGCCGTCTGGGCGTGGGCGATGACTTCTTCGACCACTACGGCCTGACGACCCTGGAGGACCCGGACTTCTATCCGGACGGCAGGGACCTGGGGGAGAACTTCACGTATACCCTCTGGCGGATGAGCCCGTGCGTTAAGGCCGGCCGGCTGGACTGCCTGCACTGCCACACCTCCAGCGGCCGGTATCGGTTTGCCGAACCCGGGTCTGCAAGTCAGGCCTGCCTGCCATGCCACCAGGAACGGGTGGAGAACGCCGCGGAGCACACGCACCACAAGCCCGATGCCGGAGGGCCGACGTGCGTGGCCTGCCACATGCCCATGACCGAGTTTGCCCGGATGAGGCGGAGCGACCACTCGATCCGTCCTCCCATGCCTGCGGCCACGATCGCCTTTGGAAGCCCCAATGCCTGCACCCTGTGCCACAAGGACAGGGACGCTGCGTGGGCGGACAAGCAGGTGCGGTCCTGGCATACGAGGGACTACCAGGCGCCGGTGCTCCATGTGGCCGGCCTGGTGGCCCAGGCCCGCAAGGGGGATTGGCGGCGCCTGCCGGACATGTTGGAGTATGTGCAGGACAGGACCCACGACGAGGTCTTTGCAAACTCCCTGATCCGTCTGCTCACGGGATGCGCGGATCCCAGGAAATGGCCCGTGCTCGTGGATCGACTGAGGAACGATCCGTCACCCCTGATTCGGGGCAGCGCAGCCGAGGGTCTGTCGAGGCGCCTCACACCCGAGGTCATCTCCGCCCTGGCAGACGCCACGCGAGACCCGGTTCGGCTGGTCCGCGTGCGGGCAGGTGCAGGGCTCATGGCCGTTCCGGACGAGAGGATCCCCAGCGGACGCAAGGAGGGTGTGCGTCGGGCTGGTGAAGAGTATGTAGCCGGCCTCCAGGCCAGGGTCCACCAGTGGGACGCCCAGTACAACCTGGGCAACGTGTTCATGGACCGCGGCCGGTTCGACCAGGCGGTCAGGCACTACGGCTACGCCGTACAACTGCGGCCCGACAGCGTACCGGCCCTGGTCAATGCCGCGACCTGCTACAACCTCATGGGCGAGGATGTCCAGGCAGAACGGGCCTTGCGTCGGGCCGTACAGGCCGAACCGAACAGCGTAGCCGGGCACCTGAACCTGGGTCTGTTGCTGGGCGAGTTGGGCCGTCTCCCTGAGGCTGCTGCCGAGTTCCGGGCCGCGCTCAGGCTGGACCCCAACTCCGCGGTGGCGGCCTACAACCTGGCCGAGATCCTGAAGGGAGATCGGCCCAGTGAGGCCTTGGTCTGGTACCGCAGGGCCGTGAGCGTGCGTCCAAGCGAGGGCAAGTACGGTTGTGCCTTGGCCCTGTGCCTGGCCGAGAGCGGCCAGGTCGGCCAGGCCATGGAGGTCCTGGAGGCCCTGGTCCGCGACCGGACCGACCACAGCCCGGTCTATGCGATCCTCGGCCAGATCTACAGGCACCAAGGCAGGATCCGTGCGGCGATCGATCTCTTTGCCAAGGCGGCTGCGAATGACCGCCTGCCTCAGGCGGACCGGGACGCCTTCCTCGAGCAGGCCCGATGATCAGACGGGTGCTGCGTTGGGAGCCGCAGCCAGGCCCCTTGTGCGCCTACTGAGGTGGACGCTCGGGAGGGGCCGATCGGCGGAACGGCAGGTCGACCAGATAGATCGAGGCCCCGATCAGGAGCGAACCGGCCATGCCGATCGAGGTCAATCGCTCCCCAAGGAGGGCAACGGAAAGGCAT
>JAGOQT010000110.1 GCA_018007255.1 Phycisphaerae bacterium
CGCTTCCTGACCGAGCAGGACGAACAGGGTCTGATTACCTATCTGACGTACAAGCCGTCCAAGACCCAGCAGGTGGAGGGGTACTTCATCTACCGCAGCGATGACGTCCCCAGCGGGACGTCCACCGACATGCCCGCGGCCTGGGCCCAACAGGCGGATCTCTACACCCTGGGTGGGGCCTGGACCCGCCAGATCGACGACCACTGGAGCTATCGGATCGAGGGGGCTGTCCAGCAAGGCAACCGAAACGGTCGCGACCTCGAGGCCTTTGGGACCAACAACCGCCTGACCTATGCGTTCAAGGACGAGTACCAGAATACCCTGCGGCTCGGCTACGAGTATGTCACCGGCGACGACCCGGACAGCGCGGACGAGGACGAGCAGTTCGACATGCTCTGGGGGGAGTGGCCCCGGTGGAGCGAGCTGTACATCTATACCTATACGAAGGAGGGACAGGTGGCCGAGAACTCGAACCTGCACCGGATCGGGATCGGACACACCTTCTATCCGCACAAGAAGCTCCAGGTCAAGAGCGACTACATGGCTCTGTGGGCGGATCAGGACAGTGGGCTGGGAGGAGACAACAAGTTCCGCGGGCACCTTCTGACGTGTTGGATGATCTACACGCACAACGCCCACATCAGGGGCCACCTCCTGGGCGAACTCCTGATCCCGGGCGACTACTACGCGACCGACGACAATGCGTTGTTCCTGCGGGCCCAGGTCGAGTTGATTTTCTAGTGCAAACCCCGGGAGGCCCGCGGAGGAAATCGGAGGTTTCGTGCAGGTAGCGTTCTGGAACAAGGAGATCGAGACCGCAGACCGGCGGACCCTGGAGCAGATCCAGCTGAAGCGTCTGCGTGAGACGGTGGATTGGGCGGTCCGTACGCCGTTCTACCAGAGGCGACTGGACGGGATCGGAATCCGCTCCGGACAGGACGTCCGAGCCTTGGACGACCTGCAGCGGATCCCGTTCACGGTCAAGGACGACCTCCGCACGAGCTTCCCCCACGGATTGCTCGCCGTGGACCGCCGTGCCGTCGTGCGGATCCACTCGTCCAGCGGGACGACCGGGATCCCCACGGTGATCTACTACACGGCCGACGACCTGGACCGGTGGACGGACCTCATCGCACGGAGCATCGTGGCGACCGGGGCCACCGACGAAGACGTCTTTCAGAACATGATGAGCTACGGTCTGTTCACCGGGGGCCTGGGCCTGCACTATGGGGCCGAGCGGGTCGGCCTGTCGGTGATCCCCATCGGCGGCGGCAACACCCGCCGCCAGATCCAGACCATGAAGGACTTCCAGACCACGGTCCTCCACGTGACCCCCAGCTACCTCCTCCATCTCCACGGAAAGCTGAGCGAGTGCGGGATCCGGCAGGGAGACCTGGCCCTGCGCAAGGCCTTCATCGGCGCAGAACCCCATTCCGAGAACGCGCGTCTGAGGATCGAGGAGCTGTGGCGGATCGACGCCTACAACTCCTACGGCCTTAGTGAGCTGAACGGCCCCGGCATGGCGTTCGAATGTGTCTACAAGACGGACCTGCACCTCTGGGAAGACGCCTACATACTGGAGATCATCGACCCCCAGACCGGACAGGTCCTGCCCGACGGGCAGGAGGGCGAGGTCGTCCTGACCAACCTGATTCGAAGGGCCATGCCGATCTTGCGGTATCGCACCCGCGACTTGGCGTCCGTGCACACGGACGCTTGCCCTTGCGGCCGCACGCACCGCAGGCTCTCCCGGATCATGGGACGCACGGACGACATGCTCATCATCAACGGCGTGAACGTCTTTCCCTCGCAGATCGAGGAGAAGATCATGCGGATCCCGGAGGTCGGGACCAACTATCTGATCCACGTGGACAAGCGAGAGGACCTGGACCGGCTGACGGTGAAGGTCGAGATCTACCCCAAGATGTTCCGCGGCGACCCCTCGCAGTTGGAGGGCCTCAAACAACGGATCAAGGAGGACCTGAAGGCCTCCATTGTGATCAACCCCAACGTCGAGCTGCATGAGCCGGGCTCCCTTCCCGTTTCCGAGGGCAAGGCGAAGAGGGTTGTGGACGAAAGGCCCAGGCTCTAAGGAGCCAGTGTTCAGTTTTCGGTGTTCAGTGTTCAGCATGAAGATCCGGAAGACTGGGAAACTGAGCGTCCTAGTGGCCAACCGAAAACCGAAAACCAAGAACTGAAAACCCATCATGGCCAAACAGCTGAACATCTTCATGGAGAACAGCCCTGGAAGGCTCAGGGCCGTGTCTGAGAACCTCAAGCGGAGCAGCATCGACGTTCGGGCCTTCACCATACAGGACCAAGGCGAGTACGGCCTCCTGAAGCTCATCGTCAACAAGCCTTCAGAGGCCTATCTGGCCCTGGCCGATCTCGGATGTGCGTGCGCGCTCAAGGATATCCTGGCGATCTGGATCCCGGACGAGGTCGGCAACTTCAATCGTCTGGCTTCCGCGTTGGCTGCGCACGGCATCAACGTCATCGGGGCGTACGGCTATGTCATCCAGCCCCGGAAGACGGGCATCGCCTGTCTGGAGATGAAGCCGGAGGACCTGGACCGCGCCCAGAAGGTGGTGGAGGAGGCCGGATTCAAGGTCCTGGGGGACGACGAGCTGTACGCACTGTAAGGAGGACCTGTCTTGGAGAAGCTGCTCTCGGGCAATGAGGCCATCGCACGGGGCGCGTATGAGGCCGGCGTCACGGTCGCAGCCGGGTATCCGGGGACCCCGTCCACGGAGATCCTGGAGTCCCTGGTCCAATACAAGGACGAGGTCTACTGCGAGTGGGCGCCCAACGAGAAGGTCGCCCTGGAGATGGGGGCGGGGGCAGGGCTGAGCGGGGCCCGGGTCCTGGTGACCATGAAGCACGTGGGCCTGAACGTGGCGGCCGACCCCCTCATGACCTTGGCCTACATCGGCGTGGAGGGCGGTCTGGTCCTCGTGGTGGCGGACGACCCGGGCATGCACTCCTCGCAGAACGAGCAGGACAGCCGCCACTATGCCAGGTTGGCCAAGGTCCCCCTGCTCGAGCCCGCAGACAGCCAGGAGGCCAAGGACTTCGTGCGGATCGGCCTGGAGATCTCCAATGCCCACCGCACGCCTGTGATCCTCCGGACGGCCACGCGGATCAGCCACTCCCGCAGCCTCGTGGAGATCGGCGAGCGAGCCTCGCCGCCGCAGCTAAAGGGCTTCGTGAAGAACCCCGCCAAGTACGTGACCGTGCCGTTCTACGCCCGTCCCATGCGGGTCCAATTGGAGGAACGCCTCGTCAAGCTTCGCAAGCTCGTGGACGAGTCGCCCCTGAACCGGATCGAGTGGAGGGACCGCTCCCTCGGGATCATCACGAGCTCGATCTCCTACCAGTACGTGCGTGAGGCCTGGCCCGAGGCCTCGGTCCTCAAGCTGGGCTGGGTCTATCCCTTCCCGGACAGCAGGATCCGCGAGTTCGCCCAGGGCGTGGAAAGGGTCGTCGTGGTCGAGGAACTGGACGACTTCCTGGAGGAGCACGTCAAGGCCCTGGGTATCCCCTGTGTGGGCAAGCAGTACATCCCCAACATCGGAGAGCTGTCCGTGGACAAGCTCCAGGCCTGCAGGGCCCGGATGGAGGGCCGGCCGGTTCCTCCTCCGTCGCCCCACCCGGCCACCCAGGACCTGCCGCCCCGGCCGCCCGTGCTCTGCCCCGGATGTCCCCATCGAGGGATCTTCCACGTCCTGTCCAAGCACGACGTAGTCGTGATGGGTGACATCGGGTGCTACAGCCTGGGCACCTTCAAGCCCCTGGAGCGGCTCGACAGCATCCTCTGCATGGGGGCCGGCGTGTCCATGGCCCACGGTATGGACAAGGCGGGCGAGCCCAGGCCCGTGGTCGGGATCCTGGGGGACTCGACCTTCTTCCACTCCGGGATCACCCCCCTGCTGGACATCGGCTACAACAAGGGCTGTTCGACCATCATCGTGGTGGACAACCGGACCACAGCCATGACCGGCCATCAGGAGCACCCCGGTTCGGGCAGGACCCTCATGGGCGAGGAGACGACCGCCGCCTCCGTGGCCGAGATCGGCAGGGCCTGCGGGATCAAGCGGATCGCGACCGTGAATCCCTACGACACGAAGGCGACCGAGAAGGTGATCCAAGAGGAGCTCGCGGTCAAAGAGCCCTCCCTCATCGTGTCTTCGGCCCCTTGCCCGTTGCGCCAGAAGGCGAGGGTCGGCCCTCTCCGCCGCATCGAGTTCACCCTGTGCAAGAACTGCCGCAGGTGCCTGAAGCTGGGGTGCCCTGCCATCGACGGATCCGGGGAGAAGCCCCAGATCATCGACTTCCTCTGCAACGGATGCGGCCTGTGCGAGCAGGTCTGCCCCTTTGACGCCATCCAGGAGGTGCAGGAGTGACGACGGAGAACACCCCCATACGGAATGTGGTCCTGGTCGGGGTCGGGGGACAGGGCATCCTGCTGGCCAGCGAGATCGTGGCCCAGGCCGCAGTGGTGGCCGGGTATCGGGTCAAGACCAACGAGGTCCACGGCATGGCCCAGCGAGGCGGCTCCGTGACCGCCCAGATTCGATACGGGGAAGAGGTCCACAGCCCACTCGTAGCAAGGGGCACGGCCCACGTCCTGGTATCGCTAGAGCAGGTTGAGGCTCTCCGGTTCAGCGAGTACCTCGCCCCGGATGGTCTGGCCGTGGTGAACAGCCTGGCCATCACGCCCGTCACGGTCTCCATGGGCGCGGCCAAGTACCCCAAGGACGTCCGGGAGCGCCTGCGCCAGGTCTTCAGCCGGGTCGTGTACGCGGACGCAGATCAGATCGCCAAGGACCTGGGCAACATCCGGGCCGCCAACGTCGTGCTGTTGGGGGCCGCCTCGCAGGTCCTGGACCTATCCGAGGACCACTGGCACAAGGCCATCCGCCAGTGTGTGAAGCCCAAGACACTGGACCTGAACCTCAAGGCCTTTGAGGCGGGCCGGGGGCTCACCGCAGCCTAGAACCTATCCCAGAACCTCTTTCTACTGCGATCGGCTGCGAAGCCAGGGGCCTGCGTTGTCGGCGAAAAAGGTTCTCGACGTGCCTTCAAGCACGCCTCCGAGCCTTTTCCGCCTCCGGCCTTGACCCCAGGCTTCTCGCTCGATCTCGTCACGAAACGGGTTTTGGGATAGGTTCTAGCCGGATCGCCTGCCGCCTCCTGTGTGGGGCCGCCTTCAGGCTGGACCGACCACGGCCAGGCTTCTGGCCTTTCCACGCAAGATAGGGTATTCTGGTGCGGGTTCTGTGCCGCCGGGTCACAGACCATGCCATCCCCAGGATCGAGGTAGAGTATGCTGATCGTCTTGGACGCTGCGGCCTCGTCTCAAGAGGTCCAGGCCGTGCTGGATGCAGTGCGTTCCCATGGCTGGGACCCCAAGCCCATGCCCGGGGCCCTGCGCACCGCCATCTGCATATTGGGCAACAAGGGCCCTGTGGACGGCGACCTGTTTGCGTCCATGCCCGGGGTCCTGCAGTGCATCCCCGTGACCAAGCCCTACAAGCTCGTGAGCCGCGAGACGCACCCCGAGGACAGCGTGGTCCGTGTGCACGGTTCGTCCATCGGAGGCGCGTCTGCCTTTGCCGTCATCGCAGGTCCCTGCGCGGTGGAGTCACGCCAGCAGGTCATGGACACGGCCGCATTCCTCAGGGGCCAGGGCGTGGGCCTGATGCGGGGTGGTGCCTTCAAGCCGAGGACCTCGCCCTACGCCTTCCAAGGTTTAGGGGAGAAGGCCTTACAGTGGCTGGCCGAGGCCAGGCAGGAATACGGCCTGGGCATCGTGACCGAGGCCACGGACCACGAGAACATCGCCGTGGTCGAGCAGTACGTGGATATCGTGCAGATCGGGGCCAGGAATATGCAGAACTTCTCCCTGCTCCGCAGGGCCGGCACCAGCCCCAAGGCTATCCTCCTCAAGAGGGGCATGGCCGCGACGATCGATGAGTGGCTCATGGCCGCCGAGTACATCCTCAGCGGGGGCAACCGCCAGGTGATCCTGTGTGAGCGAGGAGTCCGCACCTTCTCGGATCACACCCGGAACACCCTGGACCTCAGCTCCGTGCCTGTGGTCAAGAAGATGAGCCACCTGCCCATCATTGTGGACCCCAGCCACGCAGCGGGCGTGCGGGAGTTTGTGGCGCCCCTCTCCTACGGCGCCCGCGCAGTGGGCGCGCACGGGATCATCGTGGAGATCCACCCAAACCCAGCCAAGGCCCTCAGCGACGGGGCCCAGTCCCTGCCCTTTGACCAGTTCAGCCAGATGCTCAAGCGGCTGTAATGGACGCGTGCAAGGCCACCTCCAAGGAGGTGATGAATGGGCTGGGCATGCGGCCAGCACCGTCCTGATCGGCGTCGAGCTCGAGAAGGGGTGATCCGGGCCGGCAAGGGGGCAACGAGGCGGCCGTTTTTTGGGTTGCCTCCTGTCGCCCGCTCTGGTATACACGCACCTAGCCGGGTGTATCCAAGGCCCGATGGAGGCTGGGCTTGGATCATGGCCGGTGTGAGGACGAAACATGGCGTCATTGACACAGCCAGTCGATCCAACTGTGGAGTGCAGCGATGTTCAACCCCAAGTTTGAGGCCATGCCCCTGGACCAGCTCCGAGCCCTCCAGCTCGAGCGGCTCCAGTGGTCGGTGCGCCACGCGTATGAGAACGTGCCCTACTACCGCCAGACCTACGACCAGGCGGGCTTCCACCCGGACCAGCTCAAGACCCTGGACGATCTGCGGAGGGTCCCCTTCCTGTTCAAGCAGGCGATGCGGGATGCCTACCCGTTCGGCCTGTTCGCGGTGCCCCTGGATCAGGTGGTGCGGGTCCATTCCTCCTCCGGAACCACGGGGCACGTCACGGTCGTGGGGTATACCCGAAACGACATCGAGGTCTTCTCCGAGGCGGTGGCCCGGTGCCTGGTCTGTTACGGTCTGACCTCCAAGGACATCGTCCAGGTCGCGTACGGATATGGCCTGTTCACAGGCGGCCTGGGCCTGCACTACGGGGTGGAGAAGCTCGGGGCCACGGCCATCCCGATCTCCGGTGGCAACACGGAGCGGCAGTTGATGATGATGCGGGACCTGGGGGCCACGGCCCTGGCCTGCACGCCCTCCTATGCCCTCAACATCGCCGACCACGTGGCGACCCAGAGGCCGGACTTCGACTTCCGCAAGACCAAGCTCCGGGTCGGGGTCTTCGGGGCCGAGCCCTGGTCCGAGCAGATGCGCAAGGAGATTGAGGCCAGGATGGGCATCCAGGCCTATGACATCTACGGACTCAGCGAGGTGATCGGGCCGGGCGTATCCGGCGAGTGCCAGGCCAAGTCCGGGCTCCACGTATTCGAGGACCACTTCTACGTGGAGATCATCGACCCAGACACCCAGGAGGTCCTGCCCGAGGGCGAGACCGGCGAGATCGTGTACACCTCCCTGACCAAGGAGGCCTGCCCGGTCATCCGATATCGCTCCAGGGACATCACGAGGCTCTATCGTGACGGGTGCTCCTGCGGCAGGACCATGGTCAAGATGGAGAAGGTCACGGGCCGGTCCGACGACATGCTCATCATCCGTGGAGTGAACGTCTTCCCGTCTCAGATCGAGGCGGTTCTGATGGAGATCGAGGGCACGGAGCCCCACTACCAGATCATTGTGGACCGCAAGGGCGCGATGGACGACATGGAGGTGATGGTCGAGGTCAACGAGCGGATCTTCTCGGACGAGGTGAAGGTCCTGCACAGCCTGTCCAAGAAGATCGGGGACCGGATGAAGGGGATGCTGGGCGTGTCGGCCAAGATCACCCTGGTGGAGCCCAGGACGATCCCCCGCTCCGAAGGCAAGGCGAAACGCGTAATCGACAAGAGGAAGATCTAGAGGTCATGAGGCGGACCATGAGCGTAACCCAACTTTCTGTGTTCATCGAGAACAAGCCGGGCCATCTGGAGCAGATCCTCGAGACTCTGGGCCAGGGGGGCATCAACCTCATTGCCTTGACCGTGGCCGAGACCGCCGACTTCGGCGTGCTCCGGATGATCCTGCCCGATCCGGCCAAGGCGGCGGATCTCCTGCGGAGCCGGCAGATCACATGCTCGGCCACCGAGGTCCTGGCCGTGGAGCTGGACGACTGCCCGGGGGCCCTGCGGGAGACCCTCAAGACCTTCTCCAAGCGGAACCTCAACATCGAGTACATGTATGCCTTCGCCGAGAAGCACAAGGATAAGGCCGTGATGATCTTCCGTTTCGACAACATGGACGAGGCCAAGAAGGCGGTGCAGCAGGCGGGATACCGAATCCTCCAGCAGTCGGACCTGGGAGACCACTGAGGTCCCTGCGGGCACTCCGACCACATGTTCAACGCATAGGGGGCCATCATGAAGCCAGACCCCGTGAAGCAGGATCGCCTCGCCCGGTTGCTAGGCATGGAGGTGTTGGAGGTTGGCCCGGGCCGCTCCAAGGTCCGGATGGAGATCTCCGAGCGGATCTACAACGCGGCCGACATGGTCCACGGCGGCGCCCTCTTCGCTTTGGCCGACTACGCCTTCGCCCTGGCCGCCAACTCGGGAGACGACGTCGGGATCGCCATCAGCGCGACCATGCACTACATCCACCCGGCCAAACAGGGGTTCCTGCACGCGGAGTGCCGCGAGGTCAGCCGCAACAAGCGGATGGGCACGTATGCGGCGACGGTCACGGACGATGCGGGCCAGACCATGACCACCTTCCAGGGCCTGGCCTACTACAAGACACCCCCGCCGGACGGACAGAAGAAGGGGGGAAAGTGAGAGGTAGGAGGGCAAGAAGGTGAGAACCTCGGGACGGATCGCGGGGCAGTCCCCCACCCTGAGGTGGGGCGCCCGGTGTTGCAGAGCTGCTCGCGTCAGGCGGCGTTTGACATAGACCCTACAGGGCCCTCTTGCGGCCCTGTTCGTCAATCGAGACCAGGGTGACGTGCGTGCCGAAGATCAGGTCCTCTCCGGCCTCCTCCTGGGTGGGACGGCGGAAGACCCGGACCTCATACTCGACAGAGGTCGTCCCCTGGCGAACCCGTTCAACATTGACCCTCAGGATCGTCCCTTGCCGCACGCTCTTCCTGAATTCCACGCGGTCCATGGCGACCGTGACGAAGTTCCGGCCCGGATAATCCAGTGTGGCGGCGATCCAGGCATATTCGTCCACCCATTGGAGGAGGTGGCCTCCGAAGAGGTAGCCGTAGTGGTTCAGGTGCTCGGGCAGGACCAGCTTGTGGTTGTCCATGGATGACCTGGGTTGTGGGCTGCTAGTTGTTGGTTGTGGGTCGCGTCGACGAGTCCTTGGGCTGGATCGGATAGATCAGGACCTTGTTCTGATAGACCGGCAGCGGCAGCAGGTCATTCTGAGGCGAAGGATGCTCCAAGTCGAAGGTAGCCCTTTCGATGGCCCCCTTGTCTCTGGCCAGTGCCTCCTTCAGGGCGCCGATGGTCCTTGGGAGGTCTTGCCGCTCCAGGCAGAGGCCGCGAAATCGCCGTTGTTCGCCCCTGACCTGTTCGATGGCCTGCCTCTTGGCCTCGATGCTGCTCAGCTCGATCATCTGTTCGGTCTTCAAGGCCTCGATCCGCTCATTGACGATCTTCCCATCCCCCCTGGTCGGCTTGTCAAGGACCTGGTCTATGACCCTGAGCTTGCCTTGCACGCCCGCCAGGTCGATGTCGAGGGTCCTCATCTCCCGGTCCATCTGGAGGAGGGTGTCCTTGGCCGCCTGCGAGGCCTCCTCGTCGTTGAGGTGGGGATACGCGGCGTCCTTGGCCTGCTCATACTGTTTCTCTACAGTCTTGAGTTCCTCCTCCTTCTTAGGCAAGACGGCCTGATTCTGTTCAAGCCTCTGCCTGGCCTCTGCAAGGCCACGCTTGACGGAGGCCAAGTTGCGATCGGCGATCGCCTTCAAGGTGTCGAGGATGGCCCGCGCCATGGTCTTGGCGTCCTCTGCGCTGACCGCATAGAGCCAGATCGAGTAATGATTGGGGATCTCGGGGTTCCGCGTCTCCACCCATATACCGAGATCTGTGGCCAGGAAGTCCCGTTGGGCCTTTGAGAGCCTCTGGGACAAAGGGCTTTCCATCACCAGATTCAGGACCTCCTTGCCTCTGTACACTCGATCCCTGGGCAGGGAGACCTTGGCCGCGTGGGTGGGACGGATGGGCCCAGGATCAATGTACATCACATCTCTATCATCCGTCCTTACCTGGGCCACCCACTTTTGGGGGGATGGCCCCGGTTCAAAGGTGACTTCAGTCCCTGTGTTGTTTGGCTCGGTCTGTCCGAAGGCATAGGGCCCAGCGATCGCCACACAGGCCAGTATGACTATGTTCCATCTCGCGATCATCGTCGATTCTCCTTATTGAGCGGATTGAAGTTTGAGACGGACCTCTGCTGCGGCGTCTGTGTCAGGGTACCGCCTGAGGATGTATCGATATTGGGATTCCACCAAGGCCCGGTCTCCTGCCTGTGTACCCAGGAGATCGGCTGCAGCCAGCAGGCGGGCAGCGGCAGCGGATCGTGCCATACGATCCTCGACCTCTGCCACGGTCAGCGGGGCCTGGGACTGCGGCCTGAATACGGACCAAAGGACCGCACCGCCGATCCCCAGGACCAGACAGGCGGCGGCAGCCACGATGTCCAACCTCCACCACCGCACCCCGCTGCGGCGATGTCCCGCCACGACCTGCCTATCCTCAAGATGGCCCTGCCAGATCGCCTCTGCGATCCGGATCGACTCCAGCAAGGCCTCCACGGTCATTCGGCAGCGGGCACACCGCTCGACATGACGTCTGACCTGCTCGTGTTCGTCGGCCAGCAGCTCGCCGTCTGCGTACTCCACGAGCCGTTCTTCGAATTCCCGGCAGATCTCTTCGTTCATCGGTCTATGCCTCGATTCACCAGGGCCTTCGCCAAGGCCATCCTGGCCTGGCGGAGCGTGCTTCGCACAGTGGAGGCCGGCATCCCCAGCAACTCA
>JAGOQT010000111.1 GCA_018007255.1 Phycisphaerae bacterium
GGCTGTAGGCCGCCAGGGCAAAGGAGACCAGCCCTGCGACCACGTAGGTCCAGCGCGTGGCGTCCTGCAGGGCAGGACCGGTCAGACCCGAGCCCAGGACCGTGCCCAGCCAGTTGACGATCCCCTCGGGACGGGCTGCGCGGACCTTGTCCCAGTCCACCAGGATGAAGGTGAAGGGCCAGGCGGCCAGGATCCAGCCGATGCTGCCGCCCACCCGCACCCGTCCGAACTCCTTCTGGGGGTCCTTCATGTGTGCGAAGGCAATGGAATTGACGATGGAGAGGGTCGGCACGTAGAGCAGACAGTGCACGGACATGAGGGCGAAGAACGGCCAGAACGAGCGGGTGAACGCAAGGCCCAGGATGGCCCCCCCGCCGACCAGGTGGCTGAAGGCCAGGAAACGCTCCGCAGAAAAGGCCCGATCCGCGAAGTGGTTGCTGAAGAAGATCCCGACCACAGCGGCGATCGGGAAGGTGTTCAGGATCCAGGACTGTTGGGTCGGGGTGAACCCCAGGCTGGGCAGATACCCATAGATCAAAGGCAGCCACGCGCCCCAGATGATGAACTCCAGGACCATCATGAGGGTCAGTCGGGTGCGGATCATCCCATCCATGCGTCAGCCTCCATATGCGGCCAGTCTCTCCAGGGCCAGTTGGATATCCTCGATACGCCGGTCTCCGGATTCCCGCTCCACGGCAAGGGCACCGTGGAAGTCGCTCTGCCTCAAGGCATCCAGAAAGGCCCCTGCACGGACCTGGCCCTCTGCCCACCGGACCTCTGTGCCCCAGGTTCCCGGCTGCCGGGCCCCGACTGCATCCTTGATGTGGACGTGTCGGATCCAGGGGGACAGGACCTCCACTGCGGCAACCGGGTCTCCCTTGCCATACAGGATCATGTTGGCCGGATCCAGGTTCACAGCCACAGCCGGGTGGGACAGCGTCTCCAGGAAGTCCCTCAGGTCCACGGCCGTCTCCTGTCCTGTCTCCAAGAGCACGGTGACCCCGCGGCCTGCCGCCAGGTCCGCAAGGTACGCGGTTCGGTCCCGTATCTTCAGGGCATAGGCCCGGTCCGTGCCGTCGATGAACCCAAGGTGACAAGACAGGGACTTCGCACCGAGTTGGGCCGTGACCTCCACGGCCTCGAGGAAGATCCGGCGATTCCGCTCCCAGCAGTCGTCCGGCGCAATGCCGCCCGTGCGACGGATCTGCTCCAGCGTCGAGTAGTCCTCTTGCGGGAAGTCGATCATGGTTGCGGTGATCGACCACCCCTGGGCCTGGACCGCACAGACATACCCTGGGTCCCGGCCTTCCGTGGCAGGCCCGACTGCGAGGTGGACGTGGGAGAGGCCCAGGCGGACCATGGCTTGCGAGACCTCAGCCAAGCCCCGCCCCAGGGACCAACTGCACAGGCCGATCGGCCAGGGACCACACGTCTTCATGCTAGATCCTTCCCGTCCACACCCATGGCATTCAGAGCAACACAGGCTCCCCAGCTCGAACGGACTCGATCTCCGCCAAGACCACCTCCACGGACTGGCGGGAGTCCCTCGGGGTCGTCACCGATGCCCCGATCTCGCCCCTGATCCTCCCGGCGAAGTGGCCGATCTCCAGGAGATAGCCGTCGCCCTGCACCAGGGCCGGGGCAAAGGGCTCGCCGTGCTCGGGGTAGACCGTCAAGGTCGGTGTCTGCCTGGAGTCGTACACCAGGCTGGCCCCCTCCAGGGCCATGGTCAGGGCCATCTGGAACCCAAACGACGGGGCCATGGCCCAACTGCCCTCGGCCGTGACGACCTGGTCACCCGCATACAGGTAGGAGGTGGTGATGTGCGCAAGACCGTGCCTTGGCCCCAGTGTGGCCCCCCGGCTGTACACGGCCCACGGTCTGCCCAGGATGTGGAGGAGGTAGTCCGTGTCGTGGATGTGCAGGTCCAGGGCCATGCCCCCACTCCGCTCCGGATCGGTTAGCCACGCATCCGCCCCCCACGTCGGCACAGCCGCCAGTCGCCGCAACAGGGCGGCCTTGACCGCCCCATATCGGCCGCTCCGGACGATCTCCGCAACGGCGGCATACTCGGGCCAGAAGCGGATACAGTGGCCGATCTGCAGGACCTTGCCGCCCTCGGCTGCAGCCGCCACCATCTGGTCACACCCGTCCAGGGTCAGGGCCATGGGCTTCTCACAGAGCACGTGAAGCCCGGCCTGCAATGCCCGGACAGAGGCCTCTGTGTGCAGGTGGGTGGGCAGGGTGATGGAAACCCCGTCCAGGCCCCCCTGATCCACCATGGAGGCGAAGTCGCTGTAGACCTGCACCTGGTGCAGATCGATCCCCGGGCCTGCCCCCTGGATATTGCCCACGGCCTTGCCCAGTTCCTGCCTGAGTTTGGGATTGGAGTCGCACACGGCCACGACCCGGGCATCCGGGATCCGCTGCCAACTGGCCCAGTGCATCCGTCCCATGAAGCCAAGGCCTGCAATCCCGATCCTGAGCATGGATCCTCTTCCGCTCGCCATCAGACCCGCCAGGGTCTCTTTCTCTGGAGGTCCCGCTGAAGCACCTCCAGGGTAATGTTGACGTCATCTACAATCTGAAAGTCGTACATCCCGACACAGATGAAGTCCGCCCCGTTCTCAAAGGCGTACCGGAACCCGTCCTTGGGATCGATGGCCCCCGCGGCCAGGACCTTGAAGGCGATCCAGGGCTGGGTCTGGCCCTGCATGAACTCCATCGTGTCCTGCGGCTCCCGGCAGTAGATGTTGTCCTGCTCCTTCTCGCCGGGCCTGGCGGACCAGTACCCGTGGTGATGGAAGGTCTTCATCCAGAAGTCCGGCTTGAGTCCCTGTGCATCGCAGGCCTTGACCGTCTGGAGATAGTGCCCTCCGATCCCGGCCGGCATGCGGTTCTGCCGGATGAGGTCCAGGGCCTTACCGATGAGGTCAAACTGGCCCTCACGAACCAGCCGGTCCGCGGTCTCGCCCTGCACATAGCAGGCGCTCGCCCCGTGATCGATGGACATCTGGACCCGCTCCAACAGGTGGGTGCCTCCACAGTCCGAGATGAACCGGATCTTCCCGATGTCCCGCCGCCAGTAGTCGTTGATGACCCGGCAGAGGATCGGATTGGTCAGCACCGCGTTGATCCCGCACTTCTCAGCCAGCAGGAAGGTCTCGAAGACCTTGTCCCTGTGGTGATAAGACTTGACCAACTCGGACACGTAGATCAGGTCCCGGGCGTGGGCCCAGCCGCCGATGAGATTGCCGCCGAGGATCAGCCGGCTGAACTCGACCTGGCCGATCCTGGACCTGGGGACCTGACCCTTGAGGTCCTGCAGGCTTGAGAAGTTGAACGCCTTGATCGTTGCACTGGTGCACGCATCGACCAGGTGTTTATCCTCATCGCTCTCCCAGGCCTTCTTTCTGGCCACCGCATAGGCCAGGGCAGGGAGGACCGGCAGGGTGGCGACGCCGGCCAGCAGGCCGCGCCGGCCAAGGCTCGGGGGCGTCTCTGCCAGGGGCTGAGGACCCGGGACAGGCGCCCGTGACCTCACCTTCCCGGCCTTTCGCTGCTGCCACCACCCTGCCAGGATGCGGTCAAGCCCTGCGATCCGGCTGGTCGGGAGCACGGCCACCACAATCAGGGCGATCATCTCCACGAGGTTCTTGTTGACGATCAGCGTGCTGCCCTCTGCGGGCACCGCGAAGTCCATACCGATGAAAGGCGGGTTCGCGACGTAGTAGAGACCCAGCATGAGGGCCCCGGCGATGCTCGCCGCGCGGGTCATGCACCCGGCGATGAGGCCCAGGCCGATCAGGACCTGGCCCCAGACGTTCAACCAATCCACGACCCGGAGGGCAGCCGGAGTGGCGGCAATCCACCGGAACAGGTCCGCCAAGACCCAGCGGGATACGTCCAGGAAGCCCTGGCTGGTCCAACCCGGTGTGTAGAGCTTGGCTACCCCCTCGTACAGGAAGTGCCATCCCAGGGCCACGCGAAGGCACACGAGTACCGCCCACTGGAGTGTTGAAAGGGCTGGGTGTGGCTTGCTCATGGCCGGACCTTACTTCCAGTCAGAGTCGTCAGGACCGTTCGGAACCGTCTTCATCGGCCTTCAGAGTATAGCATGCCCGATGGGATCGCCTCAAGCCTCAAGGTAGACGCCCCTACCGGATGGCCCTGAACAGGCTCCGCCGAAGGCCTGCCGGCCTGCCCTTCTCCGGCACCATGACCCGCAGGGCCTGAGGCCGGATCCCGATCTCGCAGGGCAGGGACGGACCCGGGTCGCCGTCCACCTCACAGACCACCTTGGATGCATCGGCCTGGACCCGTGCGGCTCGGCCCTGGCAGTAGACCACATCCCTGCACCCGGTATGGCGTTTGAACACGGTCATGGCCGAGTGTTTGACCAGGTGGAAGCGGCTTGCGCACCGGAACACGCACACATCCAGCAGGCCGTCTCCGAAATCCGCATTCTGCAGGAGGTGCAGGCCCATGGCATAGCGAGAGATGTTGCCGACGAACACGAGCCCCCTGCCGTGAAAGACCTCCCGGCCGTCCACCTCCACGCGGATCGGCGGAAACCGATAGCTCCAGAAGGTCTGCCACATGGGGTCCACGTAGTCGTAGTAATCGATGTGGCCCCTCCGCCGGCGGCTCACCCTGCGCACGACCTGGGCGTCGAAGCCGAACCCCGCAACGCACGCAAAGCACTGGTCGTTGATCACGCCCAGGTCCAGGGGCCGGGTGAAGCCCCCCTCGAAGGTCGCGATCAGCGTGGACAGCCTGTCGTCCAGACCCAACTCGCTGGCCAGGAGGTTCTCCGTACCCGAGGGGATCAGGAGCAAGGGCTTGGTGGAGCCCGCCATGCCCTGCGACGCCTCACGGGCCGTGCCGTCGCCGCCGGCCGCCAGGACCAGGCAGCAGCGGTCATCCCGAGCCGCGACCTGGGCCAGGTGCGTCCCTTGTCCTGGGGACTCGGTGAACTGGAGCGAGACCTCGAACCCGCGACCCGTCAGGTAGCGGTGCAGGCCCCGCCACAGGACCTTGCGTCCGCCGTGGCCGGACTTGGGGTTCACGATCATCGCGACGGTCCCGTCCTCAGGCCTCATGGATCATCGCTCCATCACCATCAGTTTCACCATTCTGAGTTCTTGGTTCTGCGTTCCGCCTTCTTTGAAGCGATCAACGAGGCATATCCCGTTGGGACGTGCTGCGCGGACTCCAGGCCCAAGGCCTTCTGGACCGCGCAGATCGCCTGGTCCCCAGGGCCCTCAACCTCCACGAAGGTCCCCAGGCCCGCCACGTCGTCCAGGGCCACCAGGCAGGGACCCATCCTCCAGAGCCTGCGGGTCTTGCTCACCACCAGGGCCCTCCGGAAACCCAAGGCCGTCAAGAGCTGATCCATGGCTTGGCCGTCCCCGATCGAGACCTCGGTCTCCTCCCGCCTCTTGAATGCATCCGGCAGCTTGGGCCCCTTGTGCGTGAGCAGGACCTCCTCGCGGTCCCCGACCCGCTGATGTCGGATGCGGAGGCAGCGATCCCCCCCTTCCAGTGCACGGAGCGGATCGTCGTAGTAGGTGTCCCGCTGGTGCTGCTCGGCCACGAACTCGGCGCGACCCCCCTTGAGCCGACCTTCCACCTCGGTCAGGGACTCGACCTGGAGCTTGGCCTCGATCTCTACGCCCATATCTGTCTTCGTAGGGCGTCTCTGTGAGACGCCGACTCATAAGGCCGGCGGTTGACACAAACGCCCTACACGATGATGTTCACCAGCCGGCCCCTGACGACAATGACCTTCTTGACCGCCCGACCGGCCAGGGCGGCTGCGACTCTGTCGCTGGCCAGGGCCTTCTGCCGGATCATCTCGTCGTCGGCCTCTGCGGGCACCGTGATCCGGTCCCGGATCTTGCCTGCCACCTGCACGGCCATCTCCACCTCCCTCTCCTGGATCCGCCCGGGGTCGAACGCAGGCCAAGGCTCATAGGTCAGGCTGGTCCGGTGGCCCAGCCGCTCCCACAGCTCCTCCGCAACGTGCGGGGCAAACGGGGCCACGACCAGGAGGAAGGACTCGATCACGGACCTCGGCCGCACCGGGACCTTGCCGAGGTGATTGGCGAAGATCATCATCTGGCTGATGGCCGTGTTGAAGGCCAGGGCCTCCACGTCCTCGCCCACCTTCTTGATGGTCTGATGGAGCAGCCGGGAGGTCGTCTCGTCCGGCTCCACGGCCTGCACGGCCGAGCACACCAGTCCGGACTCCTCGTCCACCACCAGGCGCCAGACCTTCTGCAGGAACCGGTACACGCCCTCCACGCCCTGCATGCTCCAGGCCTTGCTGGACTCGAGGGGCCCCATGAACATCTCGTACAGGCGCATGGAGTCCGCGCCGTACTCCCGAACCACGTCGTCGGGATTGACCACGTTCTTGAGGGTCTTGCTCATCTTGGCCACGATCTGCCGCAGCTCCTGGCCGGTCTGCTTGTGGACGAACCTCCCGTCCCTGGCGTCCACCTGGTCCGACGCGACCTTGGACCCCGCCGCATCCTCATAGGCATAGGCCAGGATCATGCCCTGGTTGAAGAGCTTCTTGAAGGGCTCGTCCGTGCTGACGTATCCCAGATCAAACAGGACCTTGTGCCAGAACCTCGCGTAGAGCAGGTGCAGGACCGCGTGCTCCGCGCCGCCCACGTACAGGTCCACGGGCATCCAGTACCGCTCCTTGCCCGGGTCCCAGCCCTGGCGGGTGTTGTGGGGGTCGATGTACCGCAGGTAGTACCAGCAACTGCCCGCCCACTGGGGCATGGTGTTCGTCTCCCGCCTGCCCCTGCGCCCGGACTTGGGGTCCGTGCAGTTCACCCAGGACTCGGCGTTGCCCAGCGGAGACTCGCCGCCTTCCCCGGGCTGGTACTGGGTCAGCTCGGGCAGCTCCAGGGGCAGATCCTGCTCGGGCACGAGCGAGATCTCGCCGTCCTCCCAGTGGATGATCGGGAAGGGTTCCCCCCAGTACCTCTGCCTGCTAAAGAGCCAGTCCCGCAGCTTGTAGTTGACGGTGGCCTTGCCCAGACCCCTGGCCACGAGCCACGCGACGGTCCTGGCGATGCCTTCGTCCTTGGCCAGGCCGTTGATGTCCAGTCCACCCCCCGGATGGGCCGAACGGATGTACCTGCCGTCCTCAGTCCAGCAGGCGTGTCCTGCCAGGACTTGGGCCTTGAGTGCGGCATCCGCCGTGTCCGGCTCCATGATGCAGATCACGGGCAGCCCGAACTTCTGGGCGAACTCGAAGTCGCGGGTGTCGTGCGCGGGCACGGCCATGATCGCGCCCGTGCCGTAGCCCATGAGCACGTAGTCCGCGACCCACACGGGGATCTCCTCGCCGTTGACCGGATTGACCGCATAGGAGCCCGTGAACACCCCGGTCTTGTCCTTGGCCAGCTCGGTCCGGTCCATGTCCGACTTCAGGGCAGCCTGGCGGATGTAGGCCTGCACAGCCGCCTTCTGCTGAATGGTCGTCAGTGCAGGCACCAGGGGGTGCTCTGGGGCAAGGACCATGTAGGTCGCGCCGAACAGGGTGTCCGCACGCGTCGTGAACACGCGGATCTTGGCCTTGCGCTTCCGGCTCTTGGTCTGCGAGCCATCTGAGATCTGAGATCTGAGATCTGAGATCTCAAAGTCCACCTCGGCCCCCGTGCTCCTGCCGATCCAGTTCCTCTGCATCTCCTTGATGCCTTCGGGCCAGTCCACCGTGTCCAAGCCTTCAAGCAGACGCTCCGCATAGAGCGGGATGCGGAGCAGCCACTGCTTGAGGAACCTGCGCTCGACCTCTTTGCTCCCGCACTTCTCGTGCGACCCGTCGTTCAGGACCTCCTCGTTCGCGCACACGATCCGGCACTGCTTGCACCACCAGACCTGTGCGTCCGCGTAGAAGGCCAGTCGCTTGGAGCCGCGGTACTCCCGTACGGCCCTGGGCCCCGCGGCCGCAACCTCGGCAGGGATCGGCAGCTCGGTCATGGGCCTGCCCTTCTTCTGCTGGGGGTCGTACCAGGTGTTGTAGATCTGCGAGAAGATCCACTGGGTCCACTTGTAGTAGCCGGGGTCCGTGGTGTTCACCTCGCGGTCCCAGTCGTAGCTCATGCCCAGGGCCTGGATCTGCCTTCGGAAGGTGTCGCAGTTCCGGCCCGTGGTGACCGCAGGATGGGTCCCGGTCTGGATCGCATACTGTTCGGCGGGCAGGCCGAATGCGTCCCAGCCCATGGGGTGCAGGACATTGAAGCCCTTCATCCGCTTGTAGCGTGCCACGATGTCCGTGGCCGTGTACCCCTCGGGGTGCCCCACGTGCAGGCCCTGGCCGCTGGGATTCGGGAACATGTCCAGCACATAGTACTTGGGCTTGCCCCCCCCATCGGGCGATTGGAAGGTCTTGTGCTCGAGCCAATACCCCTGCCACTTCTTCTCGATGGCTGTGAAGTCGTACGCGCCCTGTCTTGAACTCATATCCTGTCTAGCTCCTTGCCGCCGCCTTAACCTGGCGGTCGACATCACGTTACGGCAGAACCGGGTGGAAATCCAGAGCAAAACCGGCCAGCGGTCTCGCCCGAACCCCAGGTCGAAATGCCCCGTTGCGCAGGGCGAGCGGTCTTCGTCTGACAGACAGAGGGACCGCAGTGATCACCTCACGGATATGAGCCGATAATGAGGATGTGTTGCGTGTGGACCTTGTGGCAAAGGGCCCGTTCTTGCGAGGGAGCCTGGATGAATCGCAGGTCACGACTTGTTGAAAGGCGACACAAGCCGCTGCGAAAGAACCCCCTCTTGGGATTCTTGATCCTCCCACTCTTAGCAGGGACTTCGCCGACCCTCGGCGGGCAGATCCGTGTCCATGAGCCTTGGATCACTCCGACCCGGGAGTTGGCGGTGCATCTACCCGCAGAAACCCGTGCGCTGGCCCACGGGGTCCATTGCACGGGCAAGGTCATGGATCCCAATGGCCAGCCTATTGAAGGTGTGAAGGTCTCGCTCTATCGAGTACTCGTGCAGCGGACAGTCACCCTCATACCTCAACCGAGCCCGGAGGTCGTGACAGCGATCGATGGGGCCTACAGCCTGCCGCTGCGCACGGTCTTCTCTGTGCACGAAACCAAGATCATCCTGGCCCAGAAGGAAGGCTGCGCCCTGGGGTGGGCCCATTGGGACACGGATATGGATCACAAGGCGGACATTGAACTGGGTCCTCCTTCATTCTTGGGGGGGCAGGTGGTCGATCCATGCGGGGCGCCGGTCAAGAGGGCTACGGTTCGCATCGAGGTGATGGAGGCAATCCAAACCAAGGGTCAGCCCAGGGTCTTCGGAGTGGTGTCAGAGTCGTTGTTCACCCGGCAGACCGACCAGAACGGCCGGTTTCGATTTGAGTGTGTCCCGGCACACGCTAAGGCCGAGTTGGCTGTTGAGAAGTGCGGTTGGGTGAGGAAGGGTGAGTCTGAGGCGGGGCCCCGTACTCCTCTGGTGTGCCCTGCCGGCCGGGAAGACATCCGGGTCGTCTTGATACCTGTTCCTCGGGCACGGATCCAGGGGACCGTGGTCGACAAGGCGAACGGCCGAGGCGTGTCTGGCGTCAAGCTCAGCATCACCCAGCACGTGGGTACTGGGGCAGTGAGCAGATCCGTTACCTCAGTGAAAGACGGCTCGTTCAGACTCGCCGATCTACTCCCAGGCTGGTATTCGCTGAGCATAGCGGAGAGTGATGAGGGACAGGCTGAATGGGTAGCCGAGCCGTCGTACTTCAGGGTCGAGTCCGGGCGGACTGAGACCGAGGTCGACCTGGTGGCGTCACGAGGGGGTCTGCTGGAGGTCCTCGTCACAGACGCGGAGACCTGTGAGGCGGTCGAAGGGGCCTCCATAGGAATCACCGAACACATTACGGGCCCGGCGACCTACAAGCCGGTCACGGACCAGGGCGGGATGGTTCGCCTGCGGTTGCTGCCCAGGGCATACTGTGTCCGTTCCATTCAGAAACACGGGTATCCATATCGCGAGTTGAGACAAGTCATTCAGATCCAGGAGGGCCTAACGACCAGGCAGGAATACGAGACCGGCTGGGACATGGTCATCCGAGGAGTGGTCAGGGACAAGGCAGGCGAGCCCGTCAGAAACACCCAGGTCGAGGCCCTGGGGATCCAGGTCCCGGAAAGCAGGACCGATGGGCAAGGCCGATTTCACCTCGGCTCGAACCAGGAGGGTTTTCAGGTTGGCAGACCCGTCTGCCTAGTGGCCCGCCATGAGACTCTTGGTTTGGTGGCTATCGCCCAGGTCGATCCGAGGCCGCAAGAGATCACGCTGACCCTTGGACCGGGGATGACCTTGATGGGTCGGGTGACCCATGACGAGGGACAACCTATGGCCAGGGCCAACCTCTCCCTCATGCTGAGATTCCCGGGCGGCTTCACCCGCCTGCAGGAGCTTCCTCCACCTGATCGGGACGGACGGTTTACGGTGGCAGCGATGCCGCGGGTGGACCAGTGTAGGGTCCAGCTCACTGCTCCTGGATACCAGGGGTTCACAGGGAATGTGCCCTGGAAGGAGTCGGTAGACGGTCCATCCGACCTGGGCAGGATCATCCTGGCCAAGAAGGCCCGGTGAAGCCCCCCTTCGCATCGCCACGTCGACCTCCGCTCGGCTCGCGATGCCTGTCGCTGTCTCCTCACTTCCCACTTCTTCCCCTCCTACTCGACTTCTGTCTCCTGACTCCTGGGTCAATCCACTACCCCCTTCTCCTTGGAGCCGATGATGAAGGCATAGGTATGGCCCTCCATGTCGTAGAACTTGATCATGGGGGTGCTGATCTCGGTCTTGCCTCTGCTGTGCGTGATCCGCATAGGGACAAACCAGACCTCCCCTTCCTGGTAAGGCTGGCCGGTGATCGAGAAGCCCTCGACCCATTGACCTGAGTCCTTCATGGTCGTGATCTGGTCCCAGATCATGTCTGGGAAGATCCTGAAGGTCAGGCCCAGCCTGGTCA
>JAGOQT010000112.1 GCA_018007255.1 Phycisphaerae bacterium
GGAGGAACTGGGTGGACGGGTCCCAGGGGATGACCTGACCGTACACAGGGGCCCCGTTGAGCAGGAGGCGGATCGCCCCCTCATCCCAGGCTGCGGCCACGTGGGTCCAGGCCTCTGGGTCGGTCCGTTGAGGTTGGACACCGAACTGGGCCTGAGACCCGCGCCCGCCCCTGGACCGCCACTCCACCTGACCGAGGCCGTCGATCGCGACCTCCAACTGGGCCTCTGGACTGACCAGAATCAGGACGGTCCTGCATTGCCCTGGCACGGGCCGATCGGGTTTGACCCAGAGGCAGACCGTGAAGGACCGGCCCGGCATGGCCTCTACCGTGACAAAGTCGTCCTGGCCGTCAAGGACCAGGGCCTCTCCCTCAATGCCCTGGCCTGGGGCAGGATCGCCGTGCACCAGGCCGTGGCGACCCGTGGAGAGCACATCGACCGCGCGCTTGCCCTCGACTCGGTTGAGGTCATAGTAGAGATAGACCTTGTCCTGGAGGTCTGAGGGCAGGCCCCTGGCCCATGCCCCGACCTGGTCCGCTGCATGGACCTCCTCCAAGCCAGGCCCGTCCTGGCCGGCCGTATCAGGCACCTCAACCCCTGGTTGCGCCGCCTGGGTCTCGCCCGCATCCCTGGGTCCCGCCCCAGTGACCGGGACCTCGTGGGCCAGGTCGTCGATTGTGTCCTCGGCGGACATGGACACCACAGGCACAAGCCGCGTTCCTGTTTGCCGGACTCCACTCGTGGCGTCCGTCAGGCCCGTCCCAGCCAGCAGGACCAACAGCACCCCCGCCACCACAGACTGCCACGGCCTTGACTTGCCGAAACCCGCGATCCTCCTGATCCGGGTCCTCAACTGGGACCTCCCCTCCAGCACAGCGGCCAGAGAGGCCAGGGGCGGGATGGGGCCGAGGACCTCCTGAAGCTGGATCAGGGTCTGGCCGTATTGGCGGGTCTCGTCCGCATCGGACATGCGAGACAGGGCCAGTTCGTCGCAGGCCAGCTCCCTGTCGACCCGCATACGGTGGAGCGCCAGCCACACCAGGGGATTGAACCAGTGCAGGACCTGGCAGAAGGAGGTCAGCCAACCCAAGGCAATGTCGTGGTGTCTGAGGTGGGCCAACTCGTGCAGGAACACATACCTCAGGTCGTGGGCGGTGACGTGTCTGCTCAGGCGGGTCGGGATCAACAGCCTGGGCCTGACCAGACCGAACAAGGCCGGACTCTGGACCTGATCGGTCAGAACAGCCCCCAACAGTGTGCCGATCCCCATGCGGGCCCGAGAGTCCTCCAGGGCCCCCAGGGCCGCGCTGTGGGTCACGGCCCGCTGGAATCGGACGATCCGCCACAACTGCCAATGCCGGAACGCGATGGACGCGGCCAGGGCCGCGGCCCCGGCCAGCCAAACCCAGGCCAGGATCGAGACCGGAGACACCCCAGGCCGGTCGCCCGCCGGACCGCCGGCCCCCGGAGGCGTCCCCCCTACCATCGCCCTGCCTGGCTGCTCCCCTGGGGCCTGCGGGGCAGGGGTCCTGCCCTCGTCCAACGCCCGAGCCTCAGGCATCAGCGTGGACGGAATGGAATGGGCCGGCCCACGGGGCAGCAGGTTGAACAGGCTGGCCCTGCTGGCCGGACCGGACGGCAGCAGCAGGCGGACCACCACGACAAGCCACAGGGCGTACACCCACCGTGGGGGAAGCCTTGGACCCAGCACCGCCCGGATCGACAACACGACCGCGATCAGCACGCTGGACCGCCACGTGGCCTGCCAGACCCCCATCGCGATCTGCTGCAACGGCTCCGCAAGCCATTCCATGCCGCACTCCTCATTCCTTCTTCTTGAGGATCCGCTTCAACTCGCGGATGTCCTCCGCCGAGAGGTCCTCGCTCTCGATCATGGACGCCAGCATGGGCCGAACCGCGCCGTCGAAGACCCGCCTCAGCAGGCCCCGGCTCTCGGCCCGTGCGCAGGCCTCCCGCTCCACCAGGGGATAGTAGAGGTACTCCCTGCCCCGCCGATCAAAGCCCAGGGCCTTCTTTTGGATCAGGCGATTGAGCAGGGTCCTGATTGTCTTGGGGTGCCAGGAGGTCACACCGGACAGGGCCTCCACGATCTGGTTGGCCGTCTGGGGGCTCTTGGCCCACAGGGGCTTCATCACCTGCCACTCCGCCTCCGAGATCCGAGGTATACGCCGCATCATTTGCTCCTCAAAAAGCCGTCACAGCCCCTATGATATTACGTGCGTAGTACCCCACGCAAGCAAAATCCGGCGGGAGTTCAGACCCCCTGCGATCCGCGTGTGCCCGGGTCTCGCAGTTCACAGGAGCGTGCCGGAGAGGACGACCGCGTCCGGGCCCGGCAGGTCCTCAAGGATCGCGCCGACCTCCGAGGGCTCACAGAGGGACAGGGTGCGGCGAATCTCGTGGACGTCGCCCGTTCTCAGCAGTTCCTCGACTTGGGTCTTCAGCAGGCGATCCAGCATAGTGCGCACGAACCTAGGCGAAAGGCCGACCGTTTCCCCATATACGGAGACCCCGCTCACATTGAGAAGACCGGCCGAGAGGCTCCGAGTCATCCTCAAGGTGGGGCGTCATGACAGAGACCCCTGGCACAGACGTCAAGGTGCGTTCCGACCCGACCTGTTCTGCGTTCTGCCTGCCTGGCGTGGTCCGCCGAGGTCAACCCCGGGGCACAGCCGGATCCGCCGGCAAGGTCTGGGCGGAGTCGTCCCAGCCAGGGGATCCTCCCGGCACTGCACTGGGGCGCCACAGGGCCTTTCCGGAGAGGGCGTTGGGGTCTGCGTGGGTGGGGTCCACGACCGTCAGGGAGTAGCCCCCGCCATCCGTGGTCGGGTGCCAGGCGTCTGCGTACTCAAACCGCTGGATCACCGTGCCTGTGGCGTCCTGGATCTCGACCTGCTCCCCGCGATTGCTCAGGCTGCCTGTGTAGGGACCCACCACCCGGGCCCCGGTGCCGTACCGGGTCTGGAAGGTCTCCATGTCCTTGGCCACCACGAGGAACCGGCCCGGGGCCAGGTCCACTGCAGGGAAGACGAAGTCCACGCCGTCGGTGAACCGCACCCAGTTGAGGTTGATCGTCTGGTCGCCGATGTTGGTCAACTCGATGTACTCGGCGTTGGGGTCATTCGGATCGCCTGTGTCTTGCGGGTGGTACATGACCTCGCTGATCCGCAGGGTCTGGGCCACGGGCCCCACGGCAAACGTCGCCTGGCTGAGTGCACCGAGCAGCCCGGACCTCAACACCCTGGCCCTGACGACCACGCTGCGGCCCAGGGGCAAAGGCCCGGTGTACAGATCCCCGGCCGATGGGACCGCGTGCGTGCGGACAACCGGGCCCACGAGGACCGCCCTGCCGAAACCACCCCCAGGCCAGATCGCCCCAGGGTCCTCACCATCTAGGGTATAGTAGACCGTGCCGCCCCGGACCTCGGTGGCCATGGAGAGCAGATCCCAGGTCTGGACAGGTCCGCCGTATTGGGGCTCATCGTGGATCAGGAAGGTCGGACCCGGGTGGGCATAGACCCCCTCCCGGGTGCAGGCGCTGAGGAACACGGGCAGCCGGCCGGGCACCCACGTGTCAATCACATAGGTGTCCATGTTCGGCAGCACACCCGCCATCTGGGCCTGCATCTCCACGAATCGGCGGGTCACGTTCTCGGCCCCGAGCGCCCCTCCGTTATAGAAGTGCCTGTAGATCCGGTCGCCAAACAGCCGTCTGAAGTAGGGATTGGCCTTCAGGGCCCGGTACAGATAGGCGTTCTCGTTGTCCTGGCTGTTGAGCTCGCCGAACCGGACCGTGTAGAGCCGGTCGGAGAAGAAGGACCCCTCCGCGTCCCACACGAAGAACCGCCACCTGCCCTGGTCGGACCGCTCGCAGGCCACGGACCAGTTGTTCTGGGGCCAGTCCCAGTCCCCGGACCAGAGCCTGAGGATCAGGTAGTCCACGAACTCCTCCAGATCCAGTTGCGAGGTCACCTCCGCGTACGCGGTCTTGTCCGCCAGATTCCGCTGCCTGGCCCGGTTGATGAAGGCGTTCCAGCGGGTCAGGTCTCCGTCGCGGCTGTCGCCGAACATGGCCACCACGTCCCAGGCCTGGTCGCTGTCGAACCATGTCTGGCAGAAGGCCTCGTCGATCCGCTCGCAGGGGTTGAAGTACCCCTTGTACTGGCCGTTGATGAACAGGTTGGCGAAGGTCCCGCCGCTGGACACGTGCCCCATGTCCTTGAGCAGACGCCGGACGAGCTCGTCCTTGATGAAGGGATTGGTCCGGTCGTTGTGTCCGGCGCGGAGCACGAGGGTCTCGAAGGTCCGGACCTCGAAGGGAAACAGGGGATACTCCAGCTCGTCGGGCCCGTATCGACTGCGGAAGTACAGGCGCAGACTGATCTTGCCGTCCCCGGACCAGACCCCGTTGCGGTTGGGGCGGGTGTATCGCGGGCGGATGTACTCGCTGCCGTGCACACGAAGGCCGCAATCGACCCCGAATCCCTTGCCGTCCAGGGGATCGATCCACTCAAAGGAGACCGGACGCTCCAGGTCCCGGTCGAGCATGTTGTTGTAGGTCCCCTTCCCGCCCGACTGCCATATTCCGCCGCTGTAGGTCCCGCCCTGGATGGCCATCACGCCGTTGGGCTCATAGAAGGTCTCCCCCGGATCGCCCACCAAGGAGATCACAGGCAGGGACCTGATCGCCGCGTTTGCGCCCAGGATGTAGGTGTGGGTGACGATCCGCGAGGGCCTCCACCCCTCGATCACGGCCGCGGCACGCACGCAGGTGGTCTTGTCGATCGTCAGTTGCGCATCATAGACCTTGGCCGTAAGGGAGGTCACGGGGTCGCTCCCATCTGTGGTGTAGCGGATCAAGGCCCCAGGCGTGGGGCAGGCCAGGGCCAACGGGAAGCGGTTCCCGTAGAACCCGCGGGCCCGGCTGAACACGGGGTCCTCCACCACGCCCAGAAAGGCCGCGCTGTTCCAGGCCCCCGGTGTGGGATAGGCAAGGAACTCCAGGTCCGGACCTCCGTCCGGGCTTCGCCCAAAAGAGCAGTCCGCAACCTGCGGCCCGAAGGAGACTGCATCCACCATCGACCCAGCCGCGTCAAACAGCCCGACCTGTTCTCCGTCCGCATCGAGTGAGAACGCCGCATGGAGCCCTGGCGAAGCCGTGTCCCCGTCCGCCCAGACCAACAGGAAGCCCCTGGCAGGCACGGTCGTCAGGCCGGGCACGTCCACAGGAAACTCCCACCTGGCAGGCTCGGTCAGGTCGTCGGTCAGGAGACAGCCGGCCAGGTTGATGGGACGGTCCAATGGGTTGTAGATCTCGATCCAGTCCTCGAACTGGCCTTGGGGGTCCTTCAGGCCCTTGGCGTTCGCAGCCAGGACCTCGTTGATCACCGGCCCTGCGTGGGCCTCTGCGGAGGCCTCCGCGCCCAGGATCGCGATTGCGCACCAGATCCAGGCCCCCGCAATGCCCGTCAGACCGGGCCGCAGGCCCGCACGCCTGTGCCTGATGGTGGGTCCCGGCCCTGTCCAATGCATCGACATACACCCTTCGCCCTCACGAGGACCTCTTGTCCGGAAGCTCCCTGTATTCTAGCATCGGCCGGCCAGGCCAGTCAAATCACGGGCGAGTCCGAGGGACTTGGAGGGTAGTCCGTATGGGGTCCCCAGGCACGAGGATGGGCAGGCCTGGGCCCTACTCGATCTGCACGTCCTGGAGCACGAACTCCACGGTGGTATTGCCGTTGTAGGTGTTGAGCTGGGCCTGGTAGGCGATGTTGAAGGAATCGACCTCGAGCAGCCGCTTCTCGAGCCTGCCCATGTTGAATCCCACGCATCGGATCGCTGCGGTGTTGTCCGAAACGGCCACCTGGAGGTGGTCCTCCTTGATGCCCACCCGGCGTGGAGGGGAGATCCACCGCACCCCGCGGGTGGCAAAGACCGGCTTGGGATTGCCCTGGCCGAAGGGACCCAGCATCTGGAGCTGCCGGACCAGGTCCGGCGTGAACCGGTTCAGGGGCGAGACCGCGTCTACCTGCAGCTTCACAGCCACATCCTCGTCCTTGAGGTTCTCGCAGGCATAGGCCTCGAAGTCCTCGGCAAAGGCAGTCACCTTGCCCGCGTCGATGGTCAGGCCCGCGGCCATGGTGTGGCCGCCGAACGCGGTCAGGTGCCCTGCGCAGGCCCGGATCGCGCTGAGCAGACAGAACCCCGGTATGGACCTGCCCGACCCCTGGGCCGCGCCCCGCGGGCCGTCCGCCAGGTTCACCACAATCGCGGGCCTGTAGAAGCGGTCCACGATCCTGGCCGCCACGATGCCCAGGACCCCCTGGTGCCATTTCTCACCTGCCAGGACGATGCTCCGCCGGTCCGGGTGGTTGAGGCCCTGGGCCACGATCTGCTGGCAGGCCTCCTTGAGGATCCGCTGGCCGCACTGCTGGCGCAGGGTGTTCTGCCCCTTGAGGTACTCGGCGATCTGCCTGCACCGCAGGGGGCTGGTCCCGATGAGCAGCTCCACGGCCAGACGGGCGTGGCCCATCCGGCCTGCTGCATTGAGCAGGGGGGCCAGCTTGAAGCCGATGTCATAGCTGTCCAGGCCCTGGCCGGTCAGACCTGCGGACTCGATCAAGGCCTGCACGCCGCACAGGCCCGACTGCGCAAGGGCCTTGAGTCCGTAGTGCGTCAGGACCCGGTTCTCGCCGCACAGGTCCACCACGTCCGCCACGGTCCCCGCAGCAGCCAGGCTGGTCGCACCGAGCATGAACTCGCGCAGGTCGCCCCCCAGCCTGGGACCGGTGCTGTGTGAATTGGCGATCGCCCAGGCCAGTTTGAGGGCCACCATGGCCCCTGCCGAATCCGGATTGGCGTAGGCCGGGGCGCCCGGCAGGGCCGGGTGCACGATGGCCACGGCCTTGGGCAGTACGGCGTCTGGTTGATGGTGATCCGTGACGATCAGGTCCATGCCCAGGTCGGCAGCCAGGTCCGCAGTGCCCACGGCCCCGATGCCACAGTCCACGGTCACCAGGAGGCGGGTACCGCCTGCAGCCAGCGAGCGGATCGCCGCGTCATTGAGTCCATAGCCCTCGTCGATGCGGTGCGGGATGTAGTAGTCCACCTGTGCGCCGAGGCGGGTCAGCAGGGACAAGAGGATCGAGACCCCTGTGATCCCGTCCACGTCGTAGTCGCCGTAGATCGTGATCCGCTCGCCCTGCGCGATCGCGTGGCGGATCCGTTCCACTGCCGCAGGCACGCCGGGCATGAGCTCGGGCCGGATCAGGTCGGTCAGTTTGGGCCGCAGGAAGGCGTTGGCGGACTGGGTGGAGTCCAAGCCCCGATTCACCAGGACCTGGGCCACCAAGGGCGAGATCCTCAAGGATTGGGCCAAGGCCTCCGCCCTGCCGTTGGCCGGTTGCACGATCCATCGCGTCTTGTGCGTCCCTGCGGTCGCGATCATCCTGGGTTGTCACTCATCCGTGGCCGCTTGCCATCTCATACGGCCGTGTTGCGACTACCATCCTGCCTCTTTCCTATGGCCCCCGGCTTATACCACGCCCCTGCCGACTTGGCAAGCACCGACCTCCATCCCCAGCCTCCCCGCCCCCGGCCTCCGGCTCCTCGCTTCTCCGCTCTGTGTTCTGAGTTCTATCTTCTGGCTCTTGGCTATTGGCTCTTGGCTATTGGCTATTGGCTATTGGCTTCTGAGTCCTGGCTTCTGAGTCCTGGCTTCTGAGTCCTGGCTTCTGAGTCCTGAGTTCTGAGTTCTGAGTCCTGAGTTCTATCTTCTGGCTTCCGGCTTCCGGCTTCTGGATTCTCAGTCCCGAGTCCCTGAAGATATACCCACATCCCCCCTTTGGGTGTGTAATAGGGTGAAGACTGATCACTCTTCATGCAGACGTGCACGATGATCGAGGACAAGCTGCTCCTGTTCAGGTTCAAGCAAGGCAGTCGTGAGGCCTTGCGGCAGATCTATGACAAGTACAAGGTCGAGCTGCTCAGGCTTGCTGTGGTGCTCTACGGAGACGTGAATCCAGCAGACGATATGGTCCACGACGTGTTCGTCAGGTTCGCCCAGTCGGCAGATCGGATCAGACTGACCGGCAGTCTCAAGGCCTATCTGGTCACGAGCGTCATCAACGGGATTCGAAATTCTCGGCGGGATGCAGGCCGTCATGGCGAAACCGGCCTTGACGGGGCGGATCACCTCCCCTCCCCGGAGCGAGGGCCCCAGCAGTGGGCGATCCTCAGTGAGCAACTGTCTCTCCTGAGCCGGGCCCTCCAGGAGTTGCCGTACGAGCAGCGGGAGGTCATCGGCCTTCGCATGGAAATGGATATGACCTTCGGCCAGATTGCGGCCGTACAGGGGGTTTCCTCAGACACGGCCAAGGGCCGGTATCGATATGGCATGGAGAAACTGCGGTCGTTGATGGATGGGGAGGCAGAACAATGAGACCCGCAGAGGACATGGAACGATTGTTTAAGAACGCTGAGCTGACGATCCATCCGGATACCGACGAACAGGTGTTCAGAGATGTGCTCCACGCCCAGCAGAACAGGACCAAGAAATCACCGGCCTTGCCGGCAAGGATATGGAGAATGACCATGAAGAGCCCCATCAGCAGACTGGCTATCGCCACTGTGGTAGCCATCGCAGGTTTGACCGGTCTATCCCTCTGGAGAGGGACTGGCTCGGGCGTGGCCCTGGCCGACGTGCTGACCCGCCTCGGGCAGGTCAGCGCGTACATGTATCAGATGAGCACGACCTCAACCAGCCGGACGACGGGAATGACCGTCAACACGGCCGTGGAGTCGACCATACTCGCATCCCATGATCACGGCACCAAGATGACCATGAGGATGCGCGTCGCAGGCAGCGGGCAGGAATCGCTTTCGGAGAATTACATGCTGCCCCAGAAGAAGGTCTGGTATACCGTCATGCCCAATGAGAAGAAGTACATGCGGATGGACTACGATGAGGCCCAGCTTGTACGGCAGCAGACACAGAACAACGATCCCAGGGCCATGGTTGAGATGATCCTGCGGTGCAACTACAGAAGCCTGGGCCGGTCCGTGGTGGATGGAGTCGAAGTCGAGGGATTCGAGACGACCGATCCCAACTACCTGTCCGGCATGTTCGGTCAGGCCGACGTCAAGATGTGGGTGGACGTAAAGACACAACTGCCCGTGCGGTCCGAGCAGGACGTGCAAACGGATCAGATGCAGATGCACATGGTCTCCCACAGCTTCCAATGGGACGTCACCGTGTCCGAGGCGGACTTCGAGCCGGTCATACCGGAGGATTACACACCACTGGCCGGTGGGCCCATCAAGATGCCGGCTGTAGACGAAGAGGCCGCTATCAGGGGTCTGAAACTATTCGCCGAACTGACCGGCCAATACCCGGAGAAGCTGGATATGATGGCCATCATGTCGCGAATGGGGCTGATGGCGGACGGTGATGCCCCCCCACCCACACGACTCCTAGAACTCGGAAAGGAAATGAAGGGCGCTGCCGATGAAGAGAAGAGCAGAAAGATCATAGACATCATGCTGCCCATCCAGGGGATTAGCGCCTTCCACATGACGCTCGTGGGCGGCAAAAAGGACCCTGCCTACTACGGCCACATCATTACCCCGCAGGACACAGATAAGGTCCTGATGCGCTGGAAGGTCTCCGATACCGAATACCGTGTGATCTTTGGTGATCTGCACGCCGAGACGATCACACCGGAGGCCCTGGCTGAGCTGGAGAAGGTGGTGCCCAAGCAGTGATTCGTGATGTCTTTTGAGGACTGGCGTGCCCGGCCACCCACGATGCCGGGCACGTTTGCTTCCCAGGCTGGATACACACCTGTGGTCGACCTCTGGCCTGAGTGGGTGGCCGTGTGTCCTTGCTCCCCTCAGGCGCAGAGGCTCCGCTTGGTCAGTGGCCGAATGGGTGTCAGCGGTGAGGCATCAGGGATTGGAGGTCAGGAATTGCATACAGCCGACGGTTGTCAGCTACGAACGCCCAGCATCAGCGGCGATGCGCAGCGCTGTCCGCTGCACGCTGTTGTTGGGCAGCGATCACCCCGGTACCTGCGCTGAGATGGTGACGGCTCACTTCTCAAGCGCTCGAGCGAGTCGCTCCAGCACGGATGTCGTTCGCTGATACGACTCACTGAGTTCACGAAACGTAAGGTTCATGGCGCCTTGCCGGTGGACGATGAAGTGACGTGCACGCATGAGGTTGTCCCACGCAGCATGCTCTGGCGTGTTTTCGAGATTTCCAAAGAACTCGTTACGATAGTCCTGTCCGAACCAGCTGAGCACCTCATTCACCTTTCCGAGATCCGGGCTGCGGAACCGCCGCGTCAACTGCGAGCGCACGTACCGCGCGACAGGTGTATCGCCGCATCGGTCCCCGCGCTTGCCAAAGAGCTCCTCGATGAAAACCTCATACTCCGAAACGATGAGGACTGTCATCGCTGCGACCAAGTGGTTCTCCAACTCCACGGCGAGGCCGACGTCCGTCTCGTTCAAGGAGTCGAGATGGCGGCGGCAAGTTTCAAGTGCGGAGTCGATGCGCGGGAACTCCATCGTTTACATCCCGAACAGCTGCTTCTCGGCGGCTTCCAGGCGGGAGCTGACGACCTCCTTGTCTGTTGTGCCGCTGCTGACTGAGCGTAGGAAGAGGTCGTCCTTGACTAAGCGATCATATCGCTGCTTGATGTTCTCCGGAACGCGGTCGAGGTTCTTGCTGAACGCTGTGAGAACCGAGTCGCACACCGCGGCATTGAGGCCGGCGCGGATATGAAAAGGCTTCTCGCCGAGGTGCTCGAAGACCGCCTTAACCGTCTTCTGAAAGGTAGCCCTGTACTCTTCCAGAGCTTCCCCCGCGGCGCGTCGGTGAGTGCCCATGAACTTCGACAGGAAGTCCTTCATCGGCTTCTCGTAGTCCGCCGGGGCAA